>NZ_JBSVXD010000127.1:0-17173 GCF_054070755.1 Pseudomonas sp. SDO5591_S426
CTCCTACAGAAGCAGCGGCGTACACCTGTAGGAGCTGTCGAGTGAAACGAGGCTGCGATCTTTTCGGGATCACACCAACGCTTTATCCAGCGCTTTCTCGATTTCCGCTTTGATCATGCCGCTCATGGCCGACATCATCAGGCCCAGCTCCACATCGACCTTGATCGAATCGTCACTGACATGCACGGCGCCTTTCACACCCGAACGCTTGAGGTTCAAGGTGTCGCCGGACCATTGCGGCTCCAGGCCATATTGCTCGGAAAGTTTCTGCGCCAGCTTGTCGGCCTTCTCCCGCGCCGCTTCCTTACCCAGGCCGTGGGCACGCTCAACACTGATATGGGCCATCGATTGACTCCTGTTTTTTGAATACAGCCATGAATGCTTGTTCGGTGAATCTTGACCGCTGCTGCGGCAAAACGTCCCGAGGGTGAACCATCTTACCTTCAGCCTTGCCAAGACAAAGCATCCCTTGGGGATTAGAATGTCGCGCATTCTCTTTTGGTGACAGCGATATGACTGATCAGCGCAAAGGCAGCGATGCCGAACCCACCACGCACTTCGGCTTCAAAAACGTTCCGGAAAGCCAGAAAGCGGAAAAAGTCGCTGAGGTTTTCCACTCGGTAGCCGCCAAGTACGACCTGATGAACGACCTCCTGTCGGGCGGCATGCACCGTCTGTGGAAGCGTTTCGCGATCGAACTGTCGGGTGTACGCACCGGCAACCGCGTGCTCGACATCGCGGGTGGCACCGGTGACCTGACCAAAAAATTCTCGCACCTCGTCGGCCCGACCGGCCAGGTCGTGCTGGCCGACATCAACGAATCCATGCTCAAGGTCGGTCGTGACCGCCTGCTGGACCTGGGAGTTGCCGGCAATGTCGAATTCGTCCAGGCGGATGCGGAAAAGCTGCCGTTCCCGGACAACCATTTCGACTGCGTGACCATCGCCTTCGGCCTGCGCAACGTGACGCACAAGGAAGACGCCCTGCGTTCCATGCTGCGCGTGCTCAAGCCCGGCGGCCGTTTGCTGGTGCTGGAATTCTCCAAGCCGACCAACGCGCTGATGTCCAAGGCCTACGACGCCTACTCGTTCGCCTTCATGCCGTTGATGGGCAAGCTGATCACCAACGACTCGGAAAGCTATCGCTACCTGGCCGAATCGATCCGCATGCACCCGAATCAGGAAACCCTGAAGTCGATGATGGTCGAGGCCGGTTTTGACCGTGTGACCTATCACAACATGACCGCAGGCATCGTTGCCCTGCACCGCGGCATCAAGCCCTGATGCTGCTCGCCGGCCTGCTCGCCAGCGTTGAACTCGGCCTGAACCGGGTGCTGCGCCTCGACAGCACGGCGCTGCCCCGGCTCGCGCATTTGAGCGGCAGGGTGATTGCCGTCGACTGCCGCAGCCCGGCGCTGCAACTTTTCATCCTGCCCAGCGATGAAGGCCTGATGCTCGCCTCCCAGTGGGAAACCGGCGCCGATTGCACCTTGCGTGCACCGGCCTCGAGCCTGTTGAAACTGGCGATGAGCAAGGACAAGACTTCCGTTCTACATGGCCCTGAAGTCGAACTCGACGGCGACAGCGGCGTGCTGCTGGAACTGGCGGCGATCCTTCAGGACCTCGAACTGGACTGGGAGTACGAGCTCTCGCGCTGGCTCGGCCCCGTCGCCACGCAACTGGTCGGCGGTCACCTGCGCAGCCGCGCCCGCTGGTATCAGCAAGGATTTGCCAGCCTGGGCCAGAACCTGGGCGAATACCTGGCCGAAGAATCGCGCACCCTCGTCGGTCAGCGTGAAGCCGAAGCCCGATTCAGTGAACTGGACCAGATCAAACTCGATCTGGAACGTCTCGAGGCGCGTTTCGAGCGCCTTTCCCGATCCCTCGACCCAAGCGATAACGCATGAAGCTGCTTGCCGTCCGCCGTTTGTTGCGCATCCAGCGCGTCGTGATCCGCTACCGCCTCGATGACCTGCTGTTCGCCCTGCCGCTGCCCTGGTTCTTGCGGGCGCTGCGCTATGCCTTGCCGTGGCGCTGGTTCCCGCGCAAGACCCTCGACCTGAGCCGTGGCGCACGATTGCGCCTGGCGTTGCAGGACCTGGGGCCGATCTTCATCAAGTTCGGGCAGATCCTGTCTACTCGCCGCGATTTGCTGCCGGAAGACATCGCCGATGAGCTGATGAAGTTGCAGGACCGCGTGCCGCCGTTCGATTCGCAAGTGTCGGTCAACCTGATCGAAGAACAGCTCGGCAAGAAAATCAGCGAAGTGTTCAGCCGTTTCGACGTCGAACCGCTGGCCTCGGCCTCGGTGGCGCAAGTGCACGCCGCACAGTTGAAAACCGGTGAAGAAGTCGTCGTCAAAGTGATTAGGCCGGGCCTCAAGCCGATCATTGCCCAGGACCTGGCGTGGCTGTTCATCCTGGCCCGCGCCGCCGAAAAACTTTCGGCCGATGCGCGTCTGCTGCATCCGGTGGACGTGGTCAGCGACTACGAAAAGACCATCTACGACGAACTCGACCTGCTGCGCGAGGCGGCCAACGCCAGCCAGTTGAAGCGCAACTTCGAAGGCTCGCCGCTGCTGTATGTGCCGCAAGTCTATTGGGACTGGTGCCGGCCGAAAGTGCTGGTGATGGAGCGCATCTACGGCATCCAGGTCACGGATCTCGCGACCCTGGCCGACCAGCGCACCGACATGAAAATGCTCGCCGAACGCGGCGTGGAGATTTTCTTCACCCAAGTGTTCCGCGACAGCTTTTTCCACGCCGACATGCACCCCGGCAACATCTTCGTCAGCACCGTGAATCCGTGGAGCCCGCAGTACATTGCGATCGACTGCGGCATCGTCGGCAGCCTGACCCCGGAAGACCAGGATTACCTGGCGCGCAACCTGTTCGCGTTCTTCAAGCGTGATTACCGTCGTGTGGCGCAGCTGCACATCGATTCGGGCTGGGTGCCAGCAGAAACCAAGCTCAACGAGTTCGAAGCGGCGATTCGTACCGTGTGCGAGCCGATCTTCGAAAAACCGTTAAAAGATATTTCATTTGGCCAGGTACTGATGCGCCTGTTCCAGACCGCGCGCCGCTTCAACATGGAAGTACAGCCGCAGCTGGTTCTGTTGCAGAAAACCCTGCTGAACATCGAAGGCCTGGGCCGTCAGCTGTACCCGGACCTCGATTTGTGGAACACCGCGCAGCCGTTCCTTGAACGCTGGATGCGCGAACGCGTCAGCCCGAAAGCCTTGATCGGCAACGTGCAGAGCCAGTTCGAACAGCTCCCGCACCTGGCCAACATGGCCCGCGACCTGCTCGAACGCATGTCCCAGCCTCACGCCTACGACCCGCCGCCACCGTGGCACCGACGCCGTGATGACTGGTTCCTGCGCCTGCTCGGAACAGCTCATCTGGCCGGTGGCGCGATCCTCGCCGCGGGTGGGCCGCTGAATCAGTTGGCCTATTGGCCAGCGGGCATCATGATGGCCGTCGGTTTGTATCTGGTCGTTCGTCGATAGCATCAATCAGCTGCAAGTTATAAGCTTCAAGCTTCAAGCGATGTTCATAGCACTCATGTTTAATTCACGCCTGTAGATATGCGTTGCACAATACGAAGGACCGAAGCGCACTGGCTTTCACTTGCGGCTTGAAGCTTATGCTTGGAGCTGCTTCAGGAACTGAAGATGAAAAACTGGCTGGACGAGATCAAGTGGGATGCCGACGGCCTGGTGCCGGCGATTGCCCAGGATCACAAGACCGGGCGCGTCCTGATGATGGCCTGGATGAACCGTGAAGCGCTGGAACTGACCGCTGCCGAGAATCGCGCGATCTACTGGTCCCGCTCCCGTGGCAAGCTGTGGCGCAAGGGCGAAGAGTCCGGCCACGTGCAAACCCTGCATGAGATGCGCCTGGACTGCGACGCTGACGTGATCATCCTGATGGTCGAGCAGATCGGCGACATCGCTTGCCATACCGGCCGCCAAAGCTGCTTCTACCGTGTCTATGAGAACGGCGACTGGACAACCGTCGACCCGGTTCTGAAAGATCCGCACGCCATCTATTCCGCAGGACACAAACATGAGTGACACTCTGACCCGCCTGGCCGCAGTGCTGGAAGAGCGCAAAGGCGCCGCCGCCGACAGCTCGTATGTCGCCAGCCTGTACCACAAGGGCTTGAACAAGATTCTGGAAAAAGTCGGCGAAGAGTCGGTCGAGACCATTATTGCCGCCAAGGATGCCGCCGTCAGCGGCGACTGCAGCGATGTGATCTACGAAACCGCCGATTTGTGGTTCCACAGCATGGTCATGCTCGCCCAATTGGGGCAGCATCCACAGGCTGTACTCGATGAACTGGACCGTCGTTTCGGTCTCTCCGGACACGCAGAGAAAGCCTCGCGCCCGTCCGCCTGAATAACGATTAGAGAGGAGCAGCAACATGGGCATTTTTGACTGGAAACACTGGATCGTCATCCTGGTTGTTGTCGTATTGGTATTCGGCACCAAGAAACTGAAAAACCTCGGCACCGACGTCGGCGAGTCGATCAAGGGCTTCAAGAAAGCCATGAACGACGACGAAAAGCCGGCCGATCCGACTGCGACCCCGGCCCAACCGGTGCCACCGGTCCAGCCGCAGGCCTCTGTAAACCAGCCGCACACCATCGACGTGCAGGCGCAGAAAGTCGAAGAGCCGATCCGCAAAGACGTGTGAGCACTGACTAATGTTTGGTATCAGCTTCTCTGAACTGCTGCTCGTCGGCCTCGTCGCCCTGCTGGTGCTGGGCCCCGAGCGCTTGCCGGGCGCTGCGCGCACCGCCGGCCTGTGGGTCGGGCGCTTGAAGCGCAGCTTCAACGCGATCAAACAGGAAGTTGAACGTGAAATCGGTGCCGACGAAATTCGTCGGCAACTGCACAACGAACACATCCTGTCGCTTGAGCAGGAGGCGCGGAAGATCTTCACGCCGACCCAGCAGGAGCCGACGCCGGTTGAGCATGTGGGAGCGCAGACCATTGATGCACCTGCGGCTACTGTCGCAACCACACCTGCACCTGCCGTAGCGGCTACGGAGCCAGCGCCCGTTGTGGCAGCAACTCCGGTTGAACCCGTTGCTCCAGCCGCCGCGCCGACCACGCCAGCGCCCAATGACACCACTTTGCCGCCGCGAGCCCCATGAGCGATCTCCCTGAAAACGACCAGCACATGCCGCTGGTTTCGCACCTCACCGAGTTGCGTACCCGACTGCTGCGCTGCGTAGCGGCGATCTTCATCATCTTTGCCGGGTTGTTCGCGTTCACCCAGCAGATCTACACCTTCGTCTCGACGCCGTTGCGCGCGTACCTGCCGGCCGGGGCGACGATGATCGCCACCGACGTCTCGTCGCCGTTCCTGACGCCGTTGAAGCTGACCATGATGGTCTCGCTGTTCCTGGCGATCCCGGTGATCCTGCATCAGATCTGGGGTTTCATCGCGCCTGGCCTGTACAAGCATGAAAAGCGCATCGCCGTGCCTTTGCTGTGCTCTAGCATCGTGCTGTTTTACGCGGGCATGGCGTTCGCCTATTTCCTGGTGTTCCCGCTGATCTTCAAGTTCTTCGCCGCCGCCACCCCGGCCGGTGTGGAAATGATGACCGATATCACCAGCTACCTCGATTTCGTCATGACGCTGTTTTTCGCCTTCGGCGTAGCGTTCGAAATCCCGGTGGCCGTGGTACTGCTGGTGTGGATCGGCGTGGTCGACGTCAAATACCTGAAGAAAATCCGCCCGTACGTGATCATCGGCTGCTTCGTGGTCGGCATGATCCTGACCCCGCCGGACATCTTCTCGCAGACCCTGCTGGCCGTGCCGATGTGGTTGCTGTTCGAAATCGGCATCCTGTTCGGCAGCCTGATCAGCAAACGTGGCGAGCACCCGGACGACCAACCGGCTGACGATCACAACGACCAGCCGCCAGCGACCCAAGCGTGAACCTGCTACTCCTCGAAGAGGCCGATTTCATTGCGGCCGACCGGGTGATCCTGCGTGATCGCCGGTTGACGCACATGCAGGAAGTCCACCGCTGTGAAGTCGGCGACAGCATGCGCGTCGGCCGGATTGGCGGGTTGATGGGCGCGGCCGAGGTGCTGCGCCTGGACGCCGCTGAAGCCGAGTTGCGCGTCACCCTCGATCAACCACCGCCAGCCAAGCTGCCACTGACCCTGGTGCTAGCCCTGCCACGGCCCAAAATGCTCCGCAGGGTGTTCCAGACCGTGGCGGCCATGGGTGTGCCGCGCGTCGTGCTGGTGAACAGCTATCGCGTCGAGAAGAGCTTCTGGCAAACCCCGTTCCTTGAGCCGGAAGCCATTCGCGAGCAACTGATCCTCGGCCTCGAACAGGCCCGGGACAGCGTGCTGCCGGAAGTGGTGATCGAGAAGCGCTTCAAGCCCTTCGTCGAAGACCGCCTGCCTGCCATCACCGAGGGCACTCTCGGTCTCGTTGGCCATCCGGGCAATTACCCGCCCTGCCCCCGTGCGCTGAGCGAACCGGTGACCCTGGCGATCGGCCCCGAGGGTGGATGGATTCCTTACGAGATCGACCTGCTGGGTAAATCCGGCCTGCAACCGGTGCAACTTGGCGAGCGCATCCTGCGTGTCGAAACCGCCGTTACTGCGCTGTTGGCTCGACTTTTCTAAACCCGCTCCGACCCGCTTGTCAGACCGCACCTACAGATTGCCTGCCCACAGCCGATACAACTCCCATAAAACCAATGTGTGGTCCGAGGGAGTTTCAGCATGTACCAATGGCTGGCCGATAAGCTGGGAAACGTAGGTGTAAACCGCAAACTGGGCGTCGGTTTCGGTCTGGTGTTGCTGCTGACATTGCTGATCACCGTCACAGGCTGGACCGGCCTGAGCGATGTAACCAGCCGCGGCGATAAACTGGGATTCATTTCCGAGATCAACGGGCTGACCAAAGACCTGCGCATCGCCCGCCTGGACTACGAAATGCGTCGCGGCGAACAAGGCCCCGGTGCGGTCAACGACCTGTTGGGCAAGCTCGACACTGGTTTGCAAGCCGCTCGCCAGATGCTCGAGCAGCCCGCCGACGTGGCCAAGATCGACCAGCAACTGGCCGCCGTAAGCCAGTACAGGCAAGCGTTCGCCGCCATGATCCAGGCCGGTGCCAACCGTGAAGATGCGCGCAGCAAACTGGGCGCCACCGCCGACAATGCCGTGGCCAAGGTCGCTGAAGTCGAAAAATCCATGCTGCAAGGCGACAGCGTGACCGCGTTCAACAGCGTGATCGACCTGAGCAAACTGCTTCAGCAAGCGCGCTTCCAGGTGCGTGGCTACACCTACAGCGGCAAAAGCGAGGCCGAACAACCGGCCCTCGACGCGATCGACAACGCCCTGAAAAACCTCGAAAGCCTGCCGGCCAAACTGCCTGAAGAACACATTGCCAACCTGCAACAGGCGTCCGACTCGCTCAAAGCCTACCGCGCTGCGGTCAGCCAGTACCGCGATTCCCAGGTCGCCAGTGCCGAAGCCCTCAAACGCATGGCCGCCCAAGGTGAAATCCTGCTCGACGTCAGCAACAAGCTCACCGTCTCGCAAACCCTCGTGCGCGATACCGACGTGGCGCACGCCAAGAACATGCTGTTGCTCGCCACTGGCCTTGCGCTGATCTTCGGTCTATTCGCCGCATGGGCCATCACCCGGCAGATCGTGATCCCGTTGAACCAGACTCTTAAAGTGGCCGAGCGCATTGCCGCCGGCGACCTGACCCACAACCTGACCTCCATACGCCAGGACGAATTGGGTCAGCTGCAACGTGCCATTCAGAGCATGACCCAGGGCCTGCGCGAACTGATTGGCGGCATCAGCGATGGCGTCACGCAAATCGCCAGCGCCGCCGAAGAGCTGTCGGCCGTCACCGAACAGACCAGCGCCGGGGTCAACAGCCAGAAGGTCGAGACCGACCAGGTGGCCACCGCCATGAACGAAATGACCGCGACCGTGCAGGAAGTCGCGCGCAACGCTGAAGAGGCCTCCGAAGCCGCAGTCGCCGCCGATCAGCAGGCCCGTGAGGGCGACAAAGTGGTCGGAGAAGCCATCGCCCAGATCGAGCGCCTGGCCAAGGAAGTCGGCAACTCCACCGAAGCCATGGGCGAACTCAAGCGCGAGAGCGACAAGATCGGCAGCGTACTCGACGTGATCAAGTCCGTGGCCCAGCAAACCAACCTGCTGGCGCTCAACGCAGCGATCGAAGCGGCTCGCGCCGGTGAAGCCGGGCGCGGTTTTGCCGTGGTCGCCGATGAAGTTCGCAGCCTGGCCCAGCGCACCCAGAAGTCGACGGAAGAGATTGAAGAGCTGATCGTTGGTCTGCAAAACGGCACCCAGCAGGTCGCGACCATCATGGACAACAGCCGCAGCCTGACCGACAGCAGCGTCGAACTGACCCGCCGCGCCGGTGGCTCACTGGCAAGCATCACCCGCACGGTGTCGGCGATCCAGGCGATGAACCAGCAAATCGCCGCTGCTGCTGAACAGCAGAGCGCAGTGGCTGAGGAGATCAACCGCAGCGTGCTGAACGTGCGTGATGTGTCGGATCAGACCTCAGCGGCCAGTGAAGAGACAGCGGCATCCAGCGCTGAGCTGGCGCGGTTGGGGACGCATTTGCAGATGCTGGTGGGCAAGTTCAGGGTTTGAGGTGATACACATACCTCGGTGCACTTGAAACCGAAGCGATGCCATCGCGGGCAAGCCCGCTCCCACAGGGCTCGACGGTGTTTCGCAAATCGTATGAACGCCGAAGCACCTTGTGGGAGCGGGCTTGCCCGCGATGGCGACCGACCGGACGATGCAGTTACAGGGCCTGCCGCAAACAACAGAACAATCTTGAATCCATAAAAAACCCGCTTTCGCGGGTTTTTTTCATTACGCCATCTGAGGCTGCACACTCAACGGCTTGAGCGGCAACAGCGGTGCATGGGGGTCGGCATTGACCGACCTGCGCCATGCGCCCAGCCACTCAGCATGCCCTTCGCTCCAGACCTGCTCATGCAAGCGGGCCAGTGCCACCGGATCGCTCAGCAGTTGCACACGCTCGTTGTTGGTCAGGCCTTCAGGGCCGACCTTCATGGCGTGCCGCACCCGCTCCACCCGCAGCCATTCAATCGGCTCGGCCTGATTGTGACGGGAGGTCGCCAGCGAGCACGCCAGGGCGTTCTGCTGTGGATCGACCACCGAACGGACGAAGCCGTCGTTCAATGCGTGGTAACGGTTTTCGTGGGTGTACTGGTCGGTGGCCAGCAATGCCTGTGGCGGATTGTATTCCTCAGGAATGAGGAACAGGCTCTCGTCACGGGACTTCAGGCCCAGACCCACACGGCTGGAGATCACCGATACCGGGATCGACAGCATCAACGAACCGACGATCGGCACCAGCCACCACAGGAAGCTCGGGTTCAGCCAGATCACCAGCAAGGCCCAGAAGAAGCCCAGCAAGGTCTGCGGACCGTGGCGCTTGACCGCTTCGCTCCACGGCGTGGAGTCGTCATCACGTTGCGGCGAGTTCCAGGTCGCGGCCCAGCCAAGGAACGCGGCGAGGACGAAACGGGTGTGGAAGATCATCCGCACCGGCGCCAGCAGCATGGAGAACAACATCTCCAGCAGCATCGACAGCGTCACCTTGAACTTGCCGCCGAACTCTTTCGCGCCCTTGGCCCAGATCAGGATGATGCTCAACAGTTTCGGCAGGAACAGCAGCACGATCGTCGTCGAGAACAGCGCGATCGCCTTGTCCGGGTGCCATTGTGGCCACAACGGATAGAGCTGGCGCGGTTCGAGGAAGTACTGCGGCTCCATCAGCGTGTTGACCGCCAGCAGCGCCGTCGACAGCACGAGGAAGAAGAACCACAGCGGTGCCGACAGGTAGGACATCACGCCGGTCAGGAACACCGCGCGGTGTACCGGGTGCATGCCCTTGACCAGGAACAGGCGGAAGTTCATCAGGTTGCCGTGGCACCAGCGACGGTCACGCTTGAGTTCGTCCAGCAGGTTCGGCGGCAGTTCTTCGTAGCTGCCCGGCAAGTCGTAGGCAATCCACACGCCCCAACCGGCACGGCGCATCAGCGCAGCTTCAACGAAGTCGTGGGACAGGATCGCACCGGCGAACGCGCCTTTACCGGGCAACGGCGCCAGGGCGCAGTGCTCGATGAACGGCTTCATGCGGATGATCGCGTTGTGGCCCCAGTAGTGCGATTCGCCCAACTGCCAGAAGTGCAGACCGGCGGTGAACAGCGGACCGTACACACGGGTGGCGAACTGCTGCATGCGCGCATACAGGGTGTCCATGCCCGACGCACGCGGCGCGGTCTGGATGATCCCGGCGTCCGGCGTGGCTTCCATCAAGCGCACCAGACTGGTCAGGCACTCGCCACTCATTACGGAATCGGCGTCGAGTACGACCATGTACTTGTAGTCACCGCCCCAGCGACGGCAGAAGTCGTCGAGGTTGCCGCTTTTACGTTTTACGCGACGACGACGACGGCGATAGAAGATCTTGCCGAAGCCACCGGCTTCGCGGCAGACGTCCAGCCAGGCCTGCTGCTCGGCAACGCAGATGTCGGCGTCGTTACTGTCACTGAGGACGAAGAAGTCGAAGCGGTCCAGATCACCCGTGGCCGCGACCGATTCGAACGTTGCACGCAGACCGGCAAATACACGCGGCACGTCTTCGTTGCAGATCGGCATCACCAGCGCGGTGCGCGCGTCTTTCGGAATCGGCTCATTACCGGCGCTTTTACCGGAGATACGGTATTTGTCGTGACCGGTGAGCAACTCAAGGAAACCCATCAGCGCGGTCCAGAAACCGGCCGAGACCCAGCAGAACAGAATCCCGAACAGAATCAGGATGCTGGTTTGCAACGCATACGGCAGTACTTGCGTGGCGGTTTGCAACAGCGGCTGGTGCAGGACTTCTTCGAGGTCGACGAACGACCAGCCCTGGTACGGCATGATGCCTTTCATGTACCAGCCGGCGACGATGGTCTGACCGAGCATCAACACCAGCAATATGTAGCGACGGATCGAACCGACGGTGCGCCAGCGCGCAGCCGGCAGGACATTTTCGTCCTTCGGCGGCTTCGGCGGGTTGGTGCGACCGGTCAGGCGACGCCAGCCGCGCACCAGAATGTTGGTGCGCCATGGCTCCGGCACGACTTTGGTCCGACGAATCGGCGGAGTCGCCTTGAGCAAAACCCGACCGCTGGCGTCCAGCGCCAGCATTTCGGCGTCCTGCAATTCTTCGGCGGTGCTCAGGGTCAGGCGCTTGCCGACTGAAGCCTGGGCGGCCTCGGGCGGGGCGTCGAACGTCGAAGACGACAGTCGTTCGTGCAGTTCGCTGAAGGACTGGCAGCCCGCGAGTTCCGCGCGCTGCTGGTCGGTCATCGGCAGATGCGCCAGATACTCGGAAAGAGTCTCTGGCTGTACTTGAGAATTACTCATCGGCAGGCAACTGGTAGCTCCAGGTCTCGGTCAGGACTTCTTCAGTCGGCGCCGATTCCGGTGTGGCTGGGGCCGCGTCGGCAGCAGCAGGCTGCTTGGCGTCGTTGTTGTTCGCCTTGTCCTTGGCATCTGCAACCGGCTTGGCTTCGGCCTTGTTGGCCTCGGCGGCCTTCGCGTCCTTCTCCACTTTCTCGGCTTGCTTGGCAGCGACTTTGTCGGCCTTGGCAACGGAAGAGGTGGACGCTGGAATCGATGTCTTCAGGTCGGCAGGCATGATGTTCTGCACCAGGGCCGCACGCATCTCGGTGGACTTGCCGGCGTCCTTGATCTTCATGCGCAGGGTCAGGCGCCAGCCCTTTGTTTCAGGGTTGTAGCGCACGCTGTTCTCGACCAGTTCGGCGTTGTCGCCGACGCTGACCTGACTGCGCACATCGGTGTCCGGTGGCAATGCCGCCAGGGACGGACCTTCGAAGTCCACCAGGTAGGCAACGCTGCCGTCCGGCTGACGAATCAGGTTGGACTGTTTGACGTCACCGGTGGACTTCAGTGTCTGGCTGACCCAGGCGCTGTCCGGTGCGTGCAACGCGGCTTCATCCATGGTCCAGTGCATGCGATAAGCGAAGTCCAGCGGCTGGCCTGGCTCCGGCATCGTTTCCGGGCTCCAGAAAGCCACGATATTGTCGTTGGTTTCGTCGGCGGTCGGAATCTCTACCAGATCGACGGAGCCCTTGCCCCAGTCGCCTTTCGGTTCGATCCAGGCGCTTGGGCGCTTGTCGTAGCGGTCGTCGAGGTCTTCGTAGTGGCTGAAGTCACGGCCACGTTGCAGCAAGCCGAAACCACGCGGGTTCTCGACCGAGAAGTTGCTCACGGCCAGGTGTTTCGGGTTGTTCAGCGGACGCCAGATCCACTCGCCGTTGCCGGCATGGATCGCCAGGCCGCTGGAGTCGTGCAGCTCGCGACGGTAGTTCAGCACTTTCGACGGCTGGTTGGCGCCGAACAGGAACATGCTGGTCAATGGTGCGATACCCAGTTTGCCAACCTTGTCACGCAGGAACATTTGCGCCTTGACGTCGACAATGGTGTCGCTGCCCGGACGCAGGGTCAGGCGATAAGCGCCGGTCGCACGTGGCGAATCCAGCAGCGCGAAGATCACCAGGTGCTTGTCGCCCGGTTTTGGCTGCTGAATCCAGAACTCGCGAAACCGCGGGAATTCTTCGCCGGACGGCAATGCGGTATCGATCGCCATGCCGCGCGCAGACAAACCGTAGACGTGGCCCTTGCCGACAACGCGGAAGTAACTCGCGCCGAGCATGGTCATGATTTCGTCTTGCTTGTCAGCCTTGTTGACCGGGTACAGCACACGGAAACCGGCGTAGCCCAGTTGTTCGGTGGCTTTAGGATCGAACTTGAGGTCGCCGAAATCGAAACGGCTTGGGTCGTACTTGATCTCTTCGACGGTGTTCGCTGTGATTTCGTTGATTTTCACCGGCGTATCGAAGTGCATGCCCTGGTGATAGAACGACAGCTTGAACGGGGTTTTCTGATCAGCCCACTCGGCTTTTTCCGTCAGAAAACGAATTTTCTGATAGTCCGCGAATTTCATCTCGCGGAACTCGGTCGGCAGGTTACTGCGCGGCGCTTCGTACTTCTGACCGGCCAGCTCTTTCGCCTTGATCGATACATCATCCAGATTGAATGCCCAAAGCTGGCCGGCGCTGAGCAGGCAGAGCAATGCCGAACCTGCTACCAGAGCGCTACGAAACCGTTTGGCAGACAATTTTGGTGCGTTACAGGGACTAACAATCACGAGCAACCCTCGCCGAAAACAGATCAAAAAACCAACGGCCAGTTAAAGGGTCTGCACGGTGCGCGGCATGAAAAAGCCGACCTTGCAGACCACTCTTGCCAAGTTGGCGAGCATTGTTCCGACTCCGCTGGGGCGAAATGATTCCCCAATCGGATCCGTACAAGTCTCTACCTAAGTCAAAATGGACCAACGAACGCTGATCCCCGTAGCGCGCGATTATCTAGTAGGCCGCGTTACAACGCATCAGGGGTAACAAAGTATTTATCGGTAAAAACGCCTGTTTTCAGTCGAAAACCGCTTAAAAAGATGTTTCAAGCGCTTTCAGGTCTGTAACAGGAAGGTTACCGGGCCATCATTGACCAGGTGCACCTGCATATCCGCGCCGAATCTACCTGATGCCACAGTGCCATGCACCTGTTTCGCTTTGCCTAATAGATAGTCGAACAGCTCCTCGCCCAAGGCCGGAGGCGCCGCGGTCGAAAAACTCGGGCGCAACCCGCTTTTGGTGTCGGCGGCCAGGGTGAACTGCGAGACCAGCAGCAACCCGCCGCCTACATCCGCCAGGGACAGATTCATCTTGCCCTCGGCGTCACTGAACACTCGATAGTTAAGCAGCTTATTGAGAAGTTTGTCGGCGCTGGCCCGCGTGTCGTCGGGCTCGACGGCCACCAGCACCAGCAATCCCTGATCGATGGCGCCGACCACCTCTCCCGCTACCTCCACTCGCGCGCCTCGCACGCGTTGCAGCAGGCCCTTCATGCTTCGTCGGGAGCCAGGTCGAGCAGACGTCGTGCCATCTGATCAGCGGCACGCACCAGTGCATCGGTGATGCCCGGTTCGGAAGCGGCATGGCCGGCGTCGCGAATGACTTGCAGCTCGCTGTTCGGCCAGGCCTGGTGCAGTTCCCAAGCGTTGTCCAGCGGGCAGATCACGTCGTAGCGACCATGGACGATCACTCCGGGCAAGTGAGCGATCTTGCCCATGTCGCGAATCAACTGGTTCGGTTCCAGGAATGCATTGTTGCTGAAGTAGTGGCATTCGATGCGAGCGATGGACAACGCGCGCTGAGGTTCGGAGAAGCGATCCACCACCAACGGGTTCGGGCGCAGGGTCGCGGTGCGACCTTCCCACAAGGACCAGGCCTTGGCCGCGTGCATCTGGGCGATCTGATCGTTGCCCACCAGGCGTTTATGGAACGCTGTCAGCAGGTCGTCGCGCTCTTCCAGCGGAATCGGTGCGATGTAGTCCTGCCAGTAATCCGGGAACAGACGGCTGGCGCCCGCCTGATAGAACCATTCGATTTCCTGCGGACGGCAGAGAAAGATCCCGCGCACGATCAGGCCGTGCACACGCTCCGGGTGGGTTTGTGCGTAGGCCAGCGCCAGGGTCGAACCCCACGAGCCACCAAACAGCACCCACTTGTCGATACCCAGGTGCTGGCGAATCTTCTCGAGGTCGGCGACCAGATCCCAGGTGGTGTTGTTTTCCAGGCTGGCGTGAGGCGTGGAGCGACCGCAACCGCGCTGGTCGAAAGTGACAATCCGGTACAAGTTGGGATCGAAGTAGCAACGACTCTGGGCATCACAACCGGCACCGGGGCCGCCGTGGATGAACACCACCGGCAAACCTTCCGGTGAACCGCTTTCGTCGACATACAGCGTGTGAGTTTCGTCGACGGCCAGATCGTGCCGGGCGTGGGGTTTGATCTGCGGGTACAAAGTCTGCATTGCGCGCTCCGTAAGGGGTCGAGGTCATCCCTGGGGGGACTTCTATTATTCTGCCGTTGGGCATCATAAACCCGATTTACGTCAATGAGCATGCCCTTGCAGGGTCAGAGTTTTTCCGCGAGATACCTGAGCAGCGTTTCGTACAACGCATCCACCTCGTCAGCCTGCCCCCGCGCCCGTAAACAACCATGAATCAGTCCGTTGCCGTAATACAGCGACGCGGTCACACCGGCGGCGTTCAACCGTTCGGCGTATAGCACGCCGTCATCACGCAGCGGGTCGAATTGCGCAACGGCAATCCATGCCGGTGGCAGTCCGCTGAAATCCGCTGCGAGCAACGGCATCGCATAGGCGCCCGGTTTTGCCGTGCCGCGCAAATACAACGCGTGATAGCAATCCACATCACTGCTGCTGAGCAATGGCGCATCAACGCATTCACTGCGCGACGCTAACCGTTGATCGCCCCCCAACCCCGGATAGATCAGCACCTGCGCAGCCGGCAACGGCTCACCCGCGTCGCGCAACGCCAGACAAAGCGCCGCAGCAAGATTGCCGCCCGCACTGTCACCGGCCACCAGCGTGCGTTCGGGGTCGATTCGAAACGGACCGGTACGCAGAGCACGCCAGACACTGAGACAGTCATCGAACGCCGCCGGAAACGGATGCTCCGGCGCCAGACGATAATCGACAGCGATCACCAACACGCTCAGTGTCGAGGCCAGCTCGGCGCAAATGAAGTCGTGGGAATCCAGGTCGCCAACCACCCACCCGCCGCCATGCAGATAAACAATGCACGGAACAGCTTCGGTCGACGATGAAGCCGGCGGCTGGTAAGACCGCACCGCCACACCGGCCAACTCAAAATCGACGACGTACAGCCCGGCGGGACGTGGCGGGGTGAATGCCCGGCACATCTCGCTGTAGGCCTGGCGCAAGCCGCTCAGGCTGCTTTCGGTGCTGTTGAAACTCAGGGTTTTGTCGACGAACGCCGAAAGCTGTTCTGATAGAGGATAGGTCGTCATCAGTTTTTCAGGCTGGCCTGAACCGTGGCCACGCCGTCCTTGCCATCAAAACTGCTGACACCGGCCAGCCAGCGCTGAAGATCTTCCGGATGGTCACGCAGCCATTTTTTGGCGACGTCCTGGGGCGTCTGGCGCTCCATGATCGGCACCATCAACTGACTTTCCTGGGCGGCGGTGAAGGTCAGGTTTTCCAGCAGACGATTGACGTTCGGGCACCGCTGGGCATAATCCGGTGCGGTCACGGTGGAGACGGTCGCCGCTCCCTCGTTCGGCCCGTAGACGTCTTCGCTGCCGGTCAGGTAGGCGATCTTCATGTTGATGTTCATCGGGTGCGGGGTCCAGCCGACGAACACCACGAACTCCTTGCGGTTCACCGCGCGCTGAACAGCAGCGAGCATGCCGGCCTCGCCAGACTCGATCAGTTTGAAATCCTTCAGGCCGAAGTGATTGGTTTCGATCATGGTCTTGATCGTGGTGTTGGCGCCGCTGCCCGGCTCGATGCCGTAGATCTTGCCGCCGAGCTGATCTTTGAATTTGGCGATGTCGGCGAAAGTTTTCAAACCCGCAGCCGCCACGTAGTCAGGAACCGCGAGAGTGGCCTGGGCGTCGGCCAGGCTTGGCTTGTCCAGAACCTTCACCTGATTGGCCGCCAGGAACGGCGCGATGTTCTTGTCCATCGCCGGTTTCCAGTAACCGAGGAAGATGTCCAGACGCTTGTCGCGAATGCCGGCGAAGATGATTTGCTGCACGGCGCTGGTCTGTTTGCTTTCGTAACCGAGGCCATTGAGCAGCACATCGGCCATGCCGCTGGTGGCGATCACATCGGTCCAGTTGACCACGCCCATGCGCACGGCTTTACAGGAGGCGTCGTCAGCGGCCATGGCGCCGGCGCTCAACAGAGCGGTGCCGCAGAGGATTGAGAGACAGCGGGTAAACAGTCTTTTCATCGGGATGAGTCTCGTGCGGCAGCGGATTATTGTGAGGCCGGTGTCTTTGTGCACCGTGGCCAGAACATTACGCAGCAGACGAGCGGTAAAAGCGAACTGTGGCGACTGAGATTTGCACGGAGGCGACAAAAAAGATCGCAGCCTTCGGCAGCTCCTATGTATGGACTCGCACCCACTGTCTACCCGCTTTTGAAAAACCG
>NZ_JBSVXD010000128.1:0-16863 GCF_054070755.1 Pseudomonas sp. SDO5591_S426
GCACATTCCCCTGTAGGAGCTGCCGAAGGCTGCGATCTTTTGATCTTTTACGCCCGGAACTGCCCCAGGCTAGCCTTCAACTGCGCCGCCAACCCATCCAGCACCTTGCCGCTGGCCGTGGTTTCCACCACCGCCTGAGCCGCTTTCTCGGCCTGGGCATGAATGGTCTCGACCCGCCCGCGCACGGCCTGCGCACCCTTGGCCTGATGCGCTGCGGCCTGGGTCGCCAGGCCGATCGCCGCGTGCACCTGCTCCACCGATGCCTGCACCGACTGCTGCAACCGCGCGCTGTCACGCAAGACCAGCAACCCTTCGCTAGCCTGACGTCCCGCCTGACCAATTGCCGCCACCGCTTCGCGCGCACCCTGCTGCAACGCCACGATATGCGCCTGAATATCGCCGGTGGAGCTCTGGGTCTTGCTCGCCAGTGCCCGCACTTCGTCAGCCACCACCGCAAACCCGCGCCCGGTCTCGCCGGCTCGCGCCGCTTCGATGGCCGCGTTCAGCGCCAGCAGGTTGGTTTGCTCGGCGATCCCGTGAATCACCGTCAGTACCACTTCAATCTGCTCACTCTGCTGCGCCAGTCGCTCAATCACTTGCGCGCCGGTATCGACCTGCCCGGCCAATGCCTCGATCAGGCTGCCGACTTTCGCCGAGGTCCGGGTGTTTTCATCGGTGGCTTGGCGGATATCCACAACCTGCTTCAATGCCGCCTGCATGGCATGGCTTTCTGACTGAGCTTCGTCCGCCATTTGCGACAAGGCCCGCAGACTTTCAGCCACTTCATCACGCTGCATGCCCGCCGCCGCATCGGCCCCGGCGTTGCGCAGGGTCATCGCGCCGATTTCCACACCGGTGCGCTGTGCAACATCGCCCGCCTCGCGCACGATCGGTTGCAACTTATCCACAAAGCGATTGACCGCCGAGGCCATGTCGCCGATTTCGTCCTTGCTGTTGATCTGTACGCGCTTGGTCAGGTCACCCTCGCCCGCTGCCAGGTCATCCATGGCAACGATCAGCATTTTCAGGCGATTGACCACCCGTCGCCCAAGCACCACCGCCAGCAATAGCAGGACACCGAAGCCCACCACCGCCAGAAACACGCCGATGCGCCAGCGCAAGGTGGACGCCGCTTCCTGCACCGTACTGGTGGTATTGGCTTTCATTTCCGATGCCGTCGACTGCGCCGACTGCAGGCGCGCACGCATGGCTGTCGCACTGTCGGCCGCCGCGCCCTTGAGGCTGTCGCCGACCAATTGATCGCTGCTGGCGATTAGCGCAGAGAAGCGCTTGTCCAAAGCCGCGAGATCGGTTTCGACCGAGGCGGTCGAGACGCCCATCAATACCTTGCCGATTTCGACGCCATTGGGATTGATCGATGCCTCGATGTAGAACACCGAAGGATCGTTCTTCGCCGCATCCAGCACCTTGTCCAGCGCCCGCTCGCCCTGGCCTTTTTCCAGCAGGGCCTTGTTGATCGGATTTTCCCGGTTGAGGTAGCGCGTCAAGTGCTGACCCGTCGCATCGTCGTAGACCACGAATAACACGTTGGGATTGCGCTGCGCACGACGGGCGAATTCGGAGAGGGTTGGAACGTCGCTGTCCCACATGGCACGCGGTGCGACCGAGGCCAGGAGCTGCGCCATATCATTGGCGGAGTCCTTCAGGTCTTTTTCCAGCGTCGCACGCAGCTGCGCCTGCTCGTCCTTCAAACGAGAAGACAAACCTGCCGTGAGGCGTTGACGGGTGCTGGTGGAGAGACTGTCGAGGCTCGACGTGACTTCACGCCCCGCCTGCTCGAGTTCGCCCGAAAGCTTTTGACTGTCCGCGCCCAGGCGCACACCCAAATCGGCTTCCAGCGCGGTCACCGTGCTCCGGGTCAGAGCAACAGCCACCAGCACCTGCACCAAAAGGGCGATACCGAGGGTAACGAACACAGGCCGCAGTAAACGGCTTTGTAACAGTGAGAGAACGGCCGACACTTGGAATCCCTCTGCTTTGGCGCCATTAAATTGATAGCACGCCGTAAGCGATGCTTTTTTTAATGTTCACAGCAAAGGTCGTGCCGCACGACAGGCATAAACGACAAAGGGTCCGATTAAGGACCCTTTGTGTTTCACTTCAATGACTTATCAAGCGAACGGATGACGCAGAACGATGGTTTCGTTGCGATCAGGCCCCGTCGAAATAATGTCAATCGGCGCGCCGATCAGCTCTTCGACGCGTTTGATGTAAGCACGGGCGTTAGCTGGCAGCTCTTCCAGGGTTTTGGCACCCACGGTCGACTCGGTCCAGCCCGGCACTTCTTCGTACACAGGCTGCAGGCCTACGTAGCTGTCTGCATCAGTCGGGGCAACCGCATTACCCTGCGCATCTTTGTAGCCGACGCAGATATTGATGGTTTCCAGACCGTCGAGTACGTCCAGCTTGGTCAGGCAGATGCCCGAAATGCTGTTCACATCGATAGCGCGACGCAGGATAACGGCGTCGAACCAGCCACAACGACGGGCACGGCCAGTCGTCGCGCCGAACTCGTGACCTTGTTTGGCCAGGTGCGCGCCGACTTCGTCGAACAGCTCAGTCGGGAACGGACCCGAACCTACGCGCGTGGTGTAAGCCTTGGTGATGCCGAGGATATAGTCCAGGAACATCGGGCCAACACCCGAACCGGTAGCAACGCCACCAGCGGTGGTGTTCGAGCTGGTCACGTACGGGTAGGTACCGTGGTCGATGTCCAGCAGGGAGCCCTGGGCGCCTTCGAACATGATGTCTTTGCCAGCGCGACGCAGGTCGTGCAGCTCGGCAGTCACGTCCAGCATAAGCGGCTTGAGCAGCTCAGCGTATTCTTTGCACTCGGCCAGGGTCTTGTCGAACTCGATGGCTGGCTCTTTGTAGTAACCCACCAGCATGAAGTTGTGGTAGTCCACCAGTTCACGCAGTTTGTCTTCAAAGCGCGGCATGTTGAGCAGGTCGCCCACACGCAGGCCACGACGTGCAACCTTGTCTTCGTAGGCCGGGCCGATGCCGCGACCGGTGGTACCGATCTTCAGCTCGCCACGGGCCTTTTCACGGGCCTGGTCCAGCGCAACGTGGAAGGACAGGATCAGCGGGCAGGACGGGCTGATACGCAGGCGCTCACGCACCGGAACGCCTTTCTCTTCCAGCTTGGTGATCTCGCGCAGCAGGGCGTCAGGTGCAACCACCACGCCGTTACCGATCAGGCACTGCACGCCTTCGCGCAGCACGCCCGACGGGATCAGGTGCAAGACAGTTTTTTCGCCATCGATCACCAGCGTGTGGCCAGCGTTGTGGCCACCCTGGTAGCGCACTACGGCGGCAGCATGTTCGGTCAGCAGATCAACGATCTTGCCTTTGCCCTCATCACCCCATTGGGTGCCCAGGACTACGACATTCTTACCCATAACACTTGTCCTCATTCGCGCAAACTTGGTGCCGGCGGCGGCCGGCAGGAAAACTCAAGAAGCCAGTGGCGATACTTGCCAAAGCCCGTTCTGCTGGATCAATTGCCGGTCGCAGTCCGCTTCACGGGCGGCGGCCAAAGGTTGTCCAGGCAATGCCTGGACGACACGCTGACCCTCACTGCGCAACTGGCAAACCTGCTGCCAGAGTGCCGCATCCGTACTGTCAGGCATCCAGATACCGCCAGACGGTAGCTCGATTTCAGCACGCCCCAGGGTCACCAGGGTTTTCAAATCGGTAGAGAAACCGGTTGCCGGACGAGCGCGACCGAAGTCAGCGCCGATATCGTCATAACGACCGCCCTGGGCAATGGACTGGCCAACGCCCGGTACGAACACCGCGAACACCACACCGGTGTGGTAGTGGTAACCACGCAACTCGCCCAGGTCGAAGTACAGCGGCAGCTCCGGGAAACGCACGGACAGACGCTCGGCAATCGCCAGCAAGTCATCCAGTGCCGCCAGAACCGGGGCCGGAGCCTTGGCCAAACGCTCACGCGCAGCCGCCAGCACTTCACGGCCGCCACACAGGTCGACCAACGCGCGCAGCATATCCGACAGATCGGCAGGCAAGCCTTCGGTCAAGGTAATGACCTCGTCGATGGCTTTACGTTGCAACGCATCGAACAACTGCTGCTCGACTTCACCGGACAAACCGGCAGCACGGGCCAGCCCGCGGTAAATGCCTACATGGCCGAGGTCCATGTGCACATCCGGCACGTCGGCCAGTTGCAGCATGGCCAGCATCAGGCTGATGACTTCAACGTCGCTGCTCGGGCTGCCATCGCCGTACAACTCGGCGCCCAGCTGGATCGGGCTGCGCGAGGACGACAAGGCACGTGGCTGAGCATGCAGCACACTGCCGGCATAGCACAGACGGCTTGGACCTTCGCGACGCAGGGTATGCGCATCGATGCGCGCCACCTGCGGCGTGATGTCGGCGCGAAAACCCATCTGCCGGCCCGACTGCGGGTCGATGACCTTGAAGGTACGCAGATCGAGGTCGGAGCCCGCGCCGGTCAGCAGGGATTCCAGGTACTCGATATGGGGAGTCACGACAAACTCGTAACCCCAGCTCTGGAACAGATCCAACACCTGACGACGCGCGACTTCAATACGCGCAGCTTCCGGTGGCAGTACTTCTTCGATGCCATCTGGCAGCAGCCAGCGGTCTACCGTTGCCATTACGCCTTCCCCTATATCCGGGCGGCCAGCCCTCGGCCGAGCCTTGAGTGAAGCAGAAAATGATCGGCTCATGCGCAAACCACGCGCATGAGCGACGGAGCGAAAAGCCTTTTACCGGCTTCGCCAACCACTTTCCTCGAAAATCCTGTCGAGCCTTTCAGCCCGGCATCTGCTTAAAAA
Organism: Pseudomonas sp. SDO5591_S426; assembly: GCF_054070755.1. Classification (NCBI taxonomy): domain Bacteria; kingdom Pseudomonadati; phylum Pseudomonadota; class Gammaproteobacteria; order Pseudomonadales; family Pseudomonadaceae; genus Pseudomonas; species Pseudomonas sp. SDO5591_S426. Next base: position 4,845 of record NZ_JBSVXD010000128.1, read on the forward strand.
CAGCAATCAAACGTGCAGACGCAAAAAAGCCGGGAATTTCCCGGCTGCCGCATCATACACACGTTTTCCCAAAGGATCACCCCGCCAGAGGTTTTAGCCGCCCGGCGGGATGATTCAGGTCAACGTCGTATCAAGGCTTGGCTTTTTCCAGGTAGTGGAAGAAGTCACTGCTTGGGTCGAGGACCATGACGTCGGATTTGTTCGCGAAGCTTTCACGGTAGGCACGCAGGCTACGGTAGAACGCGTAGAACTCCTGATCCTGGCCGTAGGCCTTGGAGTAGATCGCAGCAGCCTGGGCGTCACCGTCACCGCGAACCTCTTCCGATTCACGATAGGCTTCAGCCAGCAGCACGCGGCGTTGACGATCGGCGTCAGCACGGATGCCTTCAGCCAGCTCGTTACCCTTGGCGCGGTGCTCGCGAGCTTCACGCTCACGCTCGGTGCTCATACGTTCGAACACGCTGCGGTTCACTTCTTTTGGCAGGTCGATGGTCTTGACCCGAACATCGACAACTTCGATGCCCAGCTCTTTTTCGGCCATCTTGTTCAGCGAAGCCGTGATATCCGCCATCAGCGCATCACGTTCACCCGACACAACCTCGTGCAGGGTGCGCTTACCGAACTGGTCACGCAGACCCGACTCCAGACGACGGGACAGACGCTCGTCGGCGATTTGCTTGAGACCGGAAGTCGCGGTGTAGAAACGCTCGGCGTCCTTCACGCGCCACTTGGCGTAGGCATCGACCATTACCGCTTTCTTTTCCAGCGTCAGGAAGCGTTGTGTCGGTGCATCCAGCGTCATCAGGCGTGCGTCGAATTTACGCACCTGGTTAACGTAAGGCACTTTCACATGCAGGCCTGGCTGAACATCAGTCTGAACCACGCGACCGAACTGCAGCAACACCGCACGCTCGGTCTGAGCCACGATGTAGAAGCAGTTCCAGGCAGCGATCGCCACGACGACGCCGACAATAAGGGCGATCAGCGATTTATTGCTCATCAGCGACTCTCCCTGGTACGTGCTTGCTGTTGCTGCAGATCAGCTGCCGCACGCGCATTCGCTTCATTGCTGCTGGCTGCCGCGCCGGTCACCGGAGTGCTGGTGCTGCGACCACTTTCGACCATCTTGTCCAGAGGCAGGTAGAGCAGGTTGCTCTGGCCATTCTTGTTGCCGGTCACGAGAACCTTGCTGGTGTTGCTGAAGACTTCCTGCATGGTGTCCAGGTACAGACGCTGGCGGGTGACTTCAGGTGCCTTGCGATACTCGGCGACCAGTTTAGTGAAGCGATCGGCTTCACCCTTGGCACGCGAGACGGTTTCGTCACGGTAACCATTGGCATCTTCGAGGATACGCTGGGCCTGACCACGGGCTTCCGGCACGACGCCGTTGGCATAGGTTTCAGCCTGGTTGCGCGAACGCTGCTCATCTTCACGGGCACGGATCACGTCATCGAAGGCTTCCTGCACTTCACGCGGTGCTGCTGCGCTCTGTACGTTGACCTGAGTGACGGTGATACCGGTGCGATAGGTATCCATGAAGCGTTGCAGACGCTCCTTGATTTCGCTGGCCATCAGCTCACGACCTTCGGTCAGTACCTGGTCCATGGCGGTGGAACCCACCACATGGCGCAAGGCGCTGTCGGTCGCGTGTTGCAGGCTGATTTCCGGCTGGTCGACGCTTAGCACGAAGTCCTGCAGGTTGCTGATCTTGTACTGCACGGTCAGCGGCACTTCGACGATGTTTTCGTCTTCGGTCAGCATCTGGCCTTGCTTGGTGTACGCACGCTCACGCGTTACGTTTTCCATGTACTTTTTGTCGATCGGCGGGAAATAGATGTTCAGACCCGGGCCGACGGTTTCGTAGTACTTGCCGAAGCGCAGCACCACGGCTTGCTCCTGCTCGTCGACTACATAGACCGCGCTGTACAGCCACACGGCCGCCAGCACGACAAGGCCGATGCCGAGCAGGCCGCCGAAGCCGCCACTCTTGCCCGAACCACCGCCGTCATCACCACGTTTCTTACCACCACCGAACAACCCGTTCAGGCTTTCCTGCAGCTTTCGGAAGGCCTCGTCGAGATCCGGTGGTCCCTTGCGGTCGCCGTTGTTACGACGCTTGCCACCCCAAGGGTCCTGATTATTCGAGTTGCCACCCGGCTCATTCCAAGCCATAGCGCTCTCCATCTGATAAAGCAAAGACGCACCCACGGCGCGCCGACCAATGCTACAGAATGCCTGTCACCACGGCACAACCGCTTTCTCAGGCTTTTATTGCAAAGTGTGTTGCTCGATGAATTCCATCGGCTGCAATCCCTCGCGGCTTACCAGTCGATTCAACTCGACCCGGGGCAAACGAACGGCCAGCAAACTGATGCCTTCTTCGTCGTGTTCTTCTTTTTGCACCGCACCGAGTTCGAAGAACTGCGCACGCAGTCGAGCGAATCGTTGCGGCAAGCGCAGGGTACCGACAAACAATTCACTGCCCAGTAATTCGGCAATGGCTTGCTCAAGCAATTCCAGACCACTGCCATCACGCGCCGACAGCCAGACCCGTTGGGGCTTGCCGTGTTCGTCGCGCTGGATTTGTGGCTCAACGCCTTCAAGCAAATCGAGTTTGTTATAGACCTCGAGGATCGGCAAGTCCTGAGCACCAATCTCGCCCAGCACCACCATGACCTGCTCGATCTGCAACATGCGATCCGGTTCGGCCGCATCGATCACGTGCAACAACAGATCGGAGTTGCTCGACTCTTCGAGGGTAGACCGGAATGCTTCGACCAGCTTGTGGGGCAAGTGGCGAATGAAGCCCACAGTGTCCGCCAGGACAATCGGCCCCAGATCGTCTATTTCCAGACGACGCAGGGTCGGGTCCAGCGTGGCGAACAATTGGTCGGCTGCGTAGACGTCGGATTTCGTCACGTTATTGAAGAGCGTGGATTTACCGGCGTTGGTGTACCCCACCAGGGAAACGGTAGGAATATCCGCACGCGATCGGCCGCGGCGCGACTGTTCGCGCTGGCTGCGCACTTTCTCCAGCCGCCCCTTGATCTGCCGCAGGCGAACCCGCAGCAAACGGCGGTCGGTTTCCAGCTGGGTTTCACCCGGGCCACGCATGCCGATACCGCCACCTTGGCGCTCAAGGTGAGTCCAGCCACGAACCAGCCGGGTACTCATGTGGTCAAGCTGGGCCAGTTCGACCTGGAGCTTGCCTTCATGGGTGCGGGCGCGTTGGGCGAAAATATCGAGAATCAGACCGGTACGGTCGATCACGCGACACTCGAAAACACGTTCGAGGTTACGTTCCTGACTGGGCGTGAGGATGTGATTGAAAATCACCAGATCGGCCTGCTCGGCTTTGACCAGGTCGCGCAGTTCCTCGACCTTGCCACTGCCAATCAGGGTCTTGGCAGTTGGCCGATGACGCGGCACGTTAAAAAACGCGACGGTCTCGGCACCTGCCGAATTAGCCAGTTCCTGAAACTCCTGCGGATCTTCGCGCGCCTCAGGGTCCTGTCCATCCAAGTGAACGAGGATGACTCGCTCACCGCCACCGTGGCGCTCAAAGAACAAAGGAGACTCCTATCAGGCGTTACCTGGCTCAGCATCACCTGCTTCGGATTCGGTTGCGCTAGGCAGACGAATTGGACGAACCGGCACTACTGTAGAGATAGCGTGTTTGTAGACCATTTGGCTGACGGTGTTTTTCAGCAGGATAACGAACTGGTCGAAAGACTCGATCGTACCTTGCAGTTTGATACCGTTGACCAGGTAGATGGACACCCCAACTTTCTCTTTACGTAAAGTATTCAAGTAAGGGTCTTGTAGCGAATGCCCTTTTGACATGTGCCGCACTCCTTTAAGGATTCAATATAAAAAATAGGTAAACAGATGGCTTTGGCCGCCACACCCCCAAGGATAGACGGCAATTGCAAGGACTCAGCTCAATATGGAGATGGTCCCAAGGTATTTCAAGGCGCGCGGCAGATTGTCGCAATCCAGGCTGTCCAGCCAGTGTAAATCAGCCCAACTGCGCAGCCAGGTGAACTGCCGCTTTGCCAATTGGCGCGTGGCGATAATTCCACGCTCCTGCATCTCGGCTGACGTCAGCTTGCCATCCAGGTAGTCCCAGACTTGGCGGTAGCCTACTGCACGTATAGACGGCAACCCGGCATGCAGGTCACTTCTCTTACGCAGGGCTACGACCTCGTCAATGAATCCCTGTTCCAACATTAAAGTGAATCTTTGTTTAATTCGCTCGTGCAGTACCTGACGATTTGCCGGAGCAATGGCCAAGTTCGCGACAGTATAGGGCAATTGTTGCCGTCCCGAAGCGGCTGCTTCAGTACTTTGCGCAGTTTGTTGCAAGCGCAGGGCAGTCATGCTTTGACCGCTGACGCGATAAACTTCCAGCGCTCGACTCAGACGCTGCGGATCGTTCGGATGAATCCGCGCCGCGGAAACCGGGTCGATCACTGCCAATTGGTCGTGCAGGGCTTGCCAGCCAAGGCGTGCAGCCTCTTCTTCGATTTGCGCACGGACCTCGGGATCGGCCGCCGGCATTTCTGCCAGGCCTTCGAGCAAAGCCTTGTAGTAGAGCATCGTGCCGCCTACCAACAGCGGAATTTTTCCGCGAGCGGTGATATCGGCCATGGCTTCGAGGGCGTCACGACGAAAATCCGCAGCCGAATAGCTCTCGGCCGGGTCGAGAATATCGATCAACCGGTGTGGATATTGCGCCAGAAGCTCTTTGGAAGGCTTGGCGGTGCCGATGTCCATGCCACGGTAGACCAGCGCCGAATCGACGCTGATCAGTTCGCAAGGCAGGACCTTGGTGAGTTCGATGGCCAGGTCGGTCTTGCCGGCGGCGGTCGGCCCCATCAGGAAAATCGCAGGTGGGAGCTGGCTCATCAACGACCGCGCAAGAACAGTTTGTCCAGATCGTCCAGGCCCAGTTGGGTCCAGGTCGGCCGGCCATGGTTGCATTGACCGCTGCGCTCGGTGTTTTCCATGTCGCGCAGCAGACCGTTCATTTCCGGGATGGCCAGACGCCGGTTCGCACGGACGGCGCCGTGACAGGCCATGGTTCCGAGCAATTCGTTGATGTGCGCCTGAATGCGATCGCTGGTGCCGTACTCCATCAGGTCAGCCAGTACATCAGCGACCAGACGGTTAGCTTCGGCCTGCTTGAGCAGTGCCGGAATCTGGCGGATGGCCAGGGTTTCCGGACCAAGACGTTGCAATTCAAAGCCCAGACGCTGGAACCAGGCGACGTGCTCTTCGGCGCAATCGGCTTCACGCTGACTGACGGCCAGGGATTCCGGCACCAGCAGCGGCTGACCGCTCAGGCCTTCGCTGGCCATGGCGACTTTCAGGCGCTCGTACATGATCCGCTCGTGAGCGGCATGCATATCCACCAGCACCAGGCCTTGGGCGTTTTCCGAAAGAATGTAGATGCCTTTAAGCTGCGCCAACGCGTAACCCAACGGCGGAATATCATCCTGGCCGGCCGGGAGAGCGACCGCATTGGCTTCGGGCAACGGTGCGAAAAACTCGCGATAGGCTGCCTGCGCCTCGGCTGCAGGGACGGCCGATTGCGGGCGCGGGGTGTATTGATACTGATAACCCGCGCCAGCGCCTGAACCGGCAAGCGTATTGAACGAAGGCTGAGCCTGAGGCTGCTCCAGCAGCGCATTGGCCGCCAGACGCATTTCGCCCTGAGGGCCGAACTCACCCGCATCGAGGCCTGTAGGGCGAACGATAGCCGTCGCCACCGGTGCCGCCAGGTGATCGTCCGGCCGTACATCGCCCAAGGCGCGATGCAAGGTGCCATAAAGGAAATCGTGGACCATGCGCCCTTCACGGAAGCGCACTTCGTGCTTGGTCGGGTGCACGTTGACGTCGACGCCCGTCGGATCGACCTCGAAAAACAGCACGAACGTCGGGTGCCGACCATTGAACAGCACGTCGCGATAAGCCTGGCGCACCGCGTGAGCCACCAGTTTGTCGCGCACGGCGCGGCCGTTGACGAAGAAATACTGCAAGTCCGCCTGGCTGCGGTTGAACGTCGGCAAACCGACCCAACCCCACAGATGCAGGCCATTGCGCTCGATTTCGATCGGCAGCGCCTGCTCCAGGAAACCCGGGCCGCAGATTGCCGCCACACGCCGCGCGCGGGCCGCATCGTCATGGGCCTCGTGCAGGCTGAGGATGGTCTTGCCGTTGTGGCGCAGGTGGAATGCCACGTCGAAACGCGCCAACGCCAGACGCTTGATAACTTCTTGCAGGTGATCGAATTCGGTTTTTTCGGTCTTGAGAAACTTGCGCCGCGCCGGGGTGTTGAAAAACAGGTCGCGCACTTCCACCGATGTGCCCACCGGATGCGCCGCCGGTTGCACTCGAGGCGCCATGTCGCGGCCTTCGGTTTCCACCTGCCAGGCCTGATCGGCATCGCGGGTGCGGGAAGTCAGGGTCAGGCGCGCCACGGAGCTGATCGACGCCAGTGCTTCACCACGAAAGCCCAGGCTCATGACCTGTTCAAGGTCTTCCAGATTGCGGATCTTGCTGGTGGCGTGTCGCGCCAGGGCCAGCGGCAGGTCATCGGCAGAAATGCCGCTGCCATCGTCGCGCACCCGCAGCAGCTTGACGCCGCCCAACTCCACATCGACGTCGATGCGCTTGGCGCCGGAGTCGAGGCTGTTTTCCAGCAACTCCTTGATCACCGAAGCCGGGCGTTCAACCACCTCACCGGCAGCAATCTGGTTCGCCAGACGCGGGCTGAGGAGCTCGATGCGAGCGCTGTTGTTCACGACCTGATTCATTCTTTGGCCGCCAGATCATTGCCCGGAATGGTCAGGTGCTGACCGATCTTGAGTTCATCGCTCGACAGGTTGTTGGCGCTGCGCACCGCGGCGGGCGACACCTGATAACGCACGGCGATCATCGCCAGCGTCTCGCCCGGGTTTACCCGGTGATCACGCGGCCCTTGAGCGATTTTCCCGGAGTCACGCAACCAGGCGATGTAAGTGCCCGGTGGCGGGTTCTGCTGGAAGAACTGGCGCACGCCGCTGCTGATGGAACGGGCCAGCGCTTGCTGGTGGCTCGATGCAGCGAGTTTCGAGGCTTCGTTGGCGTTGGAGATGAATCCGGTTTCCACGAGGATCGAAGGAATATCCGGCGACTTCAGCACCATGAATCCGGCCTGTTCGACACGCTGTTTGTGCAGCGGCGTAACCCGGCCAATGTTGCTCAAGACTTTCTGCCCAACGTTCAGGCTGGACGTCAGGGACGCGGTCATCGACAGATCGAGCAGCACACCGGCGAGCATGCGGTCCTTGTCATCGAGGCTGACGTTGCCGGCGCCACCGATCAAGTCGGAACGGTTTTCGCTGTCGGCCAGCCAACGGGCGGTCTCCGAAGTAGCACCGCGATCAGACAGGGCAAACACCGAGGCACCAAAAGCTGCGGCAGAAGGCGCGGCGTCAGCGTGGATCGAGACGAACAGGTCGGCGCCTTTCTTGCGGGCGATTTCCGTACGGCCGCGCAATGGAATGAAGTAGTCGCCGGTGCGGGTCAGTTCGGCGCGGAAGCCTTTCATGCCGTTGACCTGGCGCTGCGTTTCGCGGGCAATCTGCAGCACCACGTCTTTCTCGCGCTGACCGCGAGAGCCGGAAGCGCCCGGGTCTTCACCGCCGTGACCGGCATCGATCACCACAACAATGTCGCGCTTGCCGGCCGGGGCTGGTGGCAACTTGATCGCAGGCTCCGTAGGCGTGACGGGGACGGCAGGCACCGTGGCCACCGAAGGCGTCGGCGCTGGTGGCGGCGCGGCGTCGGCCGGGTTGTCAAACAGGTCGACCACCAGTCGGTTGCCGTACTGGGCGTTAGGCGCCAGGGAGAAACTTTTCGGCGTGACGGCCTTTTTCAGGTCGATGACCACGCGCAAGTCGGTCGGCGTGCGTTGGGCCGAGCGCATGGACGTGATCGGGGTGTTCGAGGTGTTGACGTTCAGCGGCGCGCCGAGGCTGGCACCATTGATGTCGATGACCAGGCGATCCGGGGCCGACAGGGTAAAGACGCTGTGCTGCACGGGACCTGTCAGGTCAAACACCAGCCGCGTGTTGTCCGGCGCCCGCCACAGGCGAACACTGTTGACCTTCGTCTCGGCCACAGCGTCGACGGTCACCGCCAAAAACAACACCCCAACGGCAGCAACCAACGCGCGAAAGCGCATACCTAACCCCATCATTTATTTGGATTCCAATGCCAAAGCGGCACACCAGATCTCGCCACGCGAGCCCTGGGATAAAATTTTCAGCGAACGTCCGCCGTCTTGCGGGCTAATGGTAATGGTCAGGTCAGGCTTTGGCAAAAAGCCTGCACCTTTATCGGGCCACTCGATCAGGCACAACGCATCGTCTTCGAAGTAGTCGCGGATGCCGAGGAATTCCAGCTCTTCCGGGTCGACCAGTCGATACAGGTCGAAGTGGAAGGCGCGAATGTCGCCGATCTCGTAGGGTTCAACCAACGTGAAGGTCGGACTTTTCACCGCCCCGACATGGCCAAGACCACGGATGATGCCCCGCGACAGCGTGGTTTTACCCATCCCCAGGTTGCCTTCAAGAAAAATCAAACCGTGCCCTTGAGTCGTTTGAGCGATACGCGCGCCAAATGCGGTCATCGCCTCTTCATCAGCCAGGTACAGGGTTACTTCAGACACGGTGCTTGCTCCTCCAACAACTGACGAATGGCTGGTATCAGATCACTGGCCGCCAGCCCACGGCCGAATTTCCCTTGTTGCTCACCGGCATTGGCGTGCAGCCAGACTGCCAGGCAGGCCGCGTCGAATGCGGTCATGCCTTGAGCCAGCAGTGCGCCGACCAGACCGGCCAGCACATCGCCCAAACCTGCCGTCGCCATCGCTGGATGCCCCTGATGACACACGGCCAGCCGCCCGTCGGGACAGGCAATCAAACTGCCGGCGCCTTTAAGCACAACCACGGCTGTATATTTTTTGCTCAACGCATGGGCCGCCGCAGGACGATCCGCCTGCACCTCGGCAGTACTTATCCCCAACAAGCGTGCTGCTTCGCCCGGATGCGGCGTGATCACGCAATCCTTGGGCAAGCTCAAGCGTTCCTCGGCCAGCATGTTCAGCGCATCGGCATCCCAGACTTGCGGCAGCGGCGCATTGGCGGCGGCCGATAGCAGACTGCGCCCCCAGCCAGCCTGCCCAAGTCCCGGGCCGACAACCAGCACGGAAACTTTTTGAAGCAAACCCATCAACTGGTTGGCCGACGAAGTGCCCAGTACCATCGCCTCGGGAATCCGCGCCAGAGCGGCGGGCACGTGTTCGCTGCGGGTCGCCACCGACACCATGCCGGCACCGCTGCGCAGCGCACTTTGCGCACTCAACAGGATCGCACCACCGAAGCCGCGATCGCCGCCGATCAGCAGCACATGGCCGAACCTGCCTTTATGGGAAGTGGGTGCGCGTGAAGCCAGAGGCGGGAGGTTGCCGGCAGCCAAACGACGTGCGGTCATCGGCGCAGCCTCGATCAGCTGCGGATCGGCGTGCAAATCATTGAACACCAGTTCGCCCACCACATCCGCCGCATCGCCGGTGAACAATCCCAGTTTCAAGCCGATGAAGGTCACGGTCAGGTCGGCTCGCACCGCGCCGCCAAGGAGACGACCGGTATCGGCACACAGTCCGGAAGGTATATCCACCGCCACAACGGGCAAGCCACTGGCGTTGATCGTCGCGATAACACTGGCGTAGTGCTCGCGCACCTCGCCAGACAGGCCGGTGCCGAGCAAAGCGTCCAGCAAGATGCCGCGCAGTTGAGCCCTTTCTGTCCAGGACTCGACGGAGACTTTTTCCGATACTGCCTCGGCATGGGCCGATGCCGCATCACCGCGCAGTTGCTGCGGATCACCTGCCGCCAGCACCCGCACCGACCACCCCGCACGTTGGGCCAGCACGGCCAGCAGGTAACCATCGCCGGCGTTATTGCCGTGACCGGCGACAACCGTCAATTCGTTCGCCGTCGGCCACTGGCGAACCAGCGCGCGCCAGGTCGCCCGCGCCGCGCGCTGCATCAATTCGAAGCCCGGAGTGCCAGCCGCGATCAGGCTCGCATCGAGCCCTCGGACCTGCGCGGCGCTGTACAGCGCGTCGGGTAATTCATCTTTAGTGTGCGGCATGCGTCTTCAGGCTCCGATGTCTGGCAGAATTATACGCACCTCAGCTCCGGTTTCTCTCGCCTCATGCCCGCTATTACCACAGACCTGCCCGCCCTCGCCCAATCCATCAAGGACTGGGGCCGCGAGCTGGGCTTTCAGCAAGTCGGCATCAGCGGTCTCGACCTGGGCGAGCACGAGCAGCATTTGCAGCGCTGGCTCGACGCCGGCTACCACGGCGAAATGGATTACATGGGCGCCCACGGCAGCAAACGCTCGCATCCGGATGAACTGGTGCCGGGCACGTTGCGCGTGGTTTCGCTGCGCATGGACTACCTGTCCGGCGACACGCAAATGGCGAAAGTCCTCGCCCAACCGGAAAAAGCCTACGTCTCGCGTTATGCCTTGGGCCGCGATTACCACAAATTGATCCGCAAACGCGTGCAACAACTGGCAGATAAAATTCAGGCCGAGATCGGCCCATTCGGTTTTCGCGCCTTCGTCGACAGTGCGCCGGTGCTGGAAAAAGCCATCGCCGAACACGCCGGCCTTGGATGGATCGGCAAAAATACGCTGGTCTTGAATCGCAAGGCCGGCAGTTATTTCTTTCTCGCTGAACTGTTCGTCGATTTGCCGCTGCCCGTGGACCCGCCCCACGCCACCGAACACTGCGGTCGTTGCAGCGCCTGCCTCGACATCTGCCCGACCAACGCCTTCGTCGGACCGTATGTGCTGGACGCCCGACGCTGCATTTCCTACCTGACCATCGAACTGAAAGGCGCCATCCCCGAAGACCTGCGACCGCTGATCGGCAACCGGGTGTTCGGTTGCGATGACTGCCAGATCGTCTGCCCGTGGAACCGCTTCGCCCGTCCGTCCGGCGAAGGCGATTTCAAGCCGCGCCACAACCTGGACAACGCCGGGCTGGCGGATCTGTTCATGTGGGACGAGGACAAATTCCTGAGCAGCACCGAAGGTTCGCCACTGCGCCGGACGGGTTATGAAAACTGGTTGCGTAATCTGGCGGTGGGCTTGGGCAATGCGCCTTCAACGATTCCAGTGCTGGAAGCGCTCAAGGCGCGACGCGACTATCCGTCAGAATTGGTGCGGGAACACGTCGAATGGGCGCTAAAACAACATGCCGAGCGTCAGGCTTCGTCGTTGTAAACGAATTTAGGCATTTCCCAATGGAAACGGATCGCCAGTAATCGCAGCAGGAAGCCACCGAACAGCGTGATCAGGATCGCCTGTTCTCCCGGCAAATTCAGGTACAGACAGAGCATGTAGCACCATGCCGCCGCGAACGAGACGCTGGCGTACAGCTCTCGGCGAAAGATCAGCGGAATATCGTTGCAGAAGATATCCCGCAGGATGCCGCCGAAAACCCCAGTGATCACACCGCTGACCGACGCGACCAACATGCCATGTCCCATTTCCAGGGCGGTCATGCAGCCGATCAGGGTGAATGCCACCAGACCCACGGCGTCGAGCACCAGAAACAACGAGCGCAGGTGACGCATCCAGCGCGCGGTGAACACGGTAAACATTGCCGCGATGGTGGTCAGGACCAGATATTCCGGGTGTTTGACCCAGGTCAGCGGGTAGTGGCCGAGCAGCACGTCGCGTACCGAACCGCCGCCCAACGCCGTGACGCAAGCAATCAGCACCACGCCAAACCAGTCCATGCCACGACGCCCCGCAGACAGGGCGCCGGTCATGGCTTCGGCGGTGATGGCGATCAGGTAGAGCATCAGCAACATGGTGGCGATCCTTGCAAAAAGGCGCGCAGTCTACTCACTTTCACAATGACAACACATCCCATGTAGGAGCTGCCGCAGGC
>NZ_JBSVXD010000129.1:0-16807 GCF_054070755.1 Pseudomonas sp. SDO5591_S426
GCCCGCTCCCACAGTGGTTTTGTGCCGACCGAAAATGCTGTGCTGACTGCATAACCCTGTAGGAGCCGAGCTTGCTCGCGATGACGCCAGCACATCCAACATCAATGTCGGGTGACAGTCACCGCTATCAGTTGCCAGCCAACGGCGGAGTACGCGGCGGAATCAATCGCTTGCTCCCCGTCGCCTCGAACGCCGCCGCAAAACGCAGCAGCGCCGAGTCGTCATAGGCGCGGCCGGCGAAGGTCAGGCCGACCGGCATGCCGATGTCCGCCATGACGCCCATTGGCACCGTGACCGTGGGCACGCCCAGGTGGCGGATGGCGAGGTTGCCGTTGGCCACCCAGACCCCATTGCTCCAGGCAATGTCCGCAGACGCCGGATTGACATCGGCATCCGCCGGGCCAACGTCGGCGACGGTCGGGAACAGCACCGCGTCCAGGCCCAGTCGATCCATCCAGTCTTCCAGATCGAGCTTGCGCGTTTGCTCAAGCCCACGCAGACCATCAGGCACCGTGCTGATCTGGTCACACGGCGTGATGCCGCGCTCGGCCATCTTCACGTACTCGTCCATGCCGGCAGCCAGATCGCCTTCGCGGTTGGGCAGCGTGCCCGGGTCGTGAGGGAAAATCAGCGGGCCGTCGACATCGACCAGACGGTTCAGTTTCGGATCGCCGTTGGCCTGCAGGAAATCATCGAACGCCCACGCCGTCAGATCCCACAATTCGTGATGGAGGAATTCCTTGGAGACGATTCCGCGATTGAACACGGTTGGCGCACCGGGACGATCGCCCTCGCAATTGGAAACCAGCGGGAAATCCACTTCGACCACTTCGGCACCGGCGGCTTCGAGAGCCTTGCGCGCTTGTTTCCAAAGGTCGATCACCGAGGGACGCGTGTTGATGCGTTGCCCCGTCGGGCCACCGATACCTGGTGCATCCGAGGTGCCCGCGTCGGCGTCGGCGTTGATGTACATGCGCGGCACGCCGAGGCGTTTACCGGCCAGGGCATCGGGTTTTGCCGCCAGCTCTAAATAGGAAGCGGGGCGCACCGAGGCGACGCTCGGAATCGGCACCCAAGGTTGCAGGCGCCACAGGTCGCCTCGCGTATCGGCATCCTCCGCGACCACCACATCCAGCACTTCGAGCAGGTCGGCCATGGTTCGGGCAAACGGCACGACCACGTCCATGGTCGGCGTCAGCGGCCAGTTGCCGCGCACCGAGATCACCCCGCGCGAAGGCGTGTAGGCGCACAAACCGTTGTTCGACGCCGGGCCGCGACCGCTCGACCAGGTTTCCTCGGCCAGACCGAACGCTGCGAAACTGGCCGCGGTGGCCGTTCCTGCACCGTTGGATGAACCCGAGGCGAACGGCGCGGTGAGGTAACCGGCATTGTACGGGCTCTCGGCACGGCCGTAGACCCCGCGCTGCATGCCGCCGTTGGCCATGGGCGGCATATTGGTCTTGCCCAGGCAAATGGCGCCGGCACCACGCAGCCGTTCGATGGTGAATGCATCGCGGTAGGCAATCAGGTCTTTGAAAGCGGGACTGCCCGAAGCGGCGGTCAGGCCCTTGACCAGGTAACTGTCCTTGGCCGTGTAGGGGATGCCATCGAGCGGACCCAGCGTCTCGCCCTTGGCCCGACGGGCATCGCAGGCTTGCGCTTCCTTGAGCGCATCCGGGTTGCGCACCACCACTGCATTCAAGGCGGTCGGGGTGTCGGCGCCGTCGTAGGCGTCGATCCGCGCGAGGTAGGCCTGGACCAGCTCTACCGATGTGGTCTGGCCGGATTCGAGCGCAGCGCGCAGTTGGGCAATGGAAACTTCGGTGACTTCAATCATGCGGTTACCACCGGCTCTCTCAAAAATGGATTTCATAACGGAACTCGTTGCACAGCCTTGCGCGACGGAATCCGGATTTCAACCTTGGCTGCATATTTTGCACTAAGGCGGGGCAGGGCGCCGCCCTTGCCGATACATCCGGACACGGATAATGGCCATATCGATCCCCTTTTGGCCGATCACACGCTGGGAACCGTCTAGCCTGTCAGCAAGAATCGAAACCGGATTGCTGATTCATCAGCACCGACCGAATCCAAAACCAGATCTTTGCTTCCTTGCCCCTGGCCGTTTCCAGGGCCACTGCCGTGTACAGACACTAAAAAAACCAACGAGCTGACATTGGGGAACTGATCCATGGACACTATGAAACGCATTCTGGGCGCCACGGTTTGTGGGCTGACGCTGCTGGCCAGCGCGGTGCACGCCGAACAGCGCGAGTTGAGGGTCTACAACTGGGCGGACTACATCCTGCCGTCCGTACCCAAGGACTTCGCCACGCAAACCGGCATCAAAGTGACCTGGGACACCTTCGACACCAATGAGTCGCTGGAAGCCAAGCTGCTGACCGGCAACTCGGGTTACGACCTGGTGGTGCCATCGAATCAGTTCATCCAAACCCAGATCAAGGCCGGTGTGTTCCAGAAACTCGACAAGTCCAAGCTGCCTAACTGGAAGCATCAGGACCCGGCGCTGCTCAAGCTGCTCGACGCCAACGACCCCGGCAACCAGTACGGCGTGCCTTACATGTACGGCACCGTGCTGATCGGTTTCAACCCGGCGAAGGTCAAGGCAGCGCTCGGCGAGAATGCACCGGTGGACAGTTGGGACCTGGTGTTCAAGCCCGAGAACATGGAGAAGCTCAAGTCTTGCGGCGTAGCGATGCTCGACTCGCCTTCGGAAATCCTGCCGCTGGCCCTGCATTACCTGGGGCTGGACCCGAACAGCCAGAACCCGGATGACTACGAAAAAGCCAAGGCATTGATGCTGAAGATCCGGCCTTATGTCACCTACTTCAACTCCGCCAAGTACATGACCGACATCGCCAACGGCGACATCTGCGTGGCCATCGGTTACTCCGGCAGCTTCTACCAGTTCGGCAACCGCGCCAAGGAGGCGGGCAACGGCGTGGTGGTGGATTGGCGCTTGCCGAAGGAGGGCGCGCCGATCTGGTTCGACACCTTCGCCATTCCGAAAAGCGCGAAGAACGTCGAAGAGGCCAACGAGTTCCTCAACAACTTGATGGACCCGAAAGTGATCGCGCCGATCAGCGACTTCCTCGGCTATCCGAATGCCAACAAGGACTCGCTGTCGTTGATCAACAAGGACATCACCGGCAACCCCAACCTGACGCCGACCAGCGAGGCACTGGCAACCCTTTATGTCGTGCAGCCGTTGCCACAGAAGCTTGAGCGGGTGCGGACGCGGGTGTGGACGGCGATCAAGTCGGACAAGTAAGACCTGAGAACACCGATCTCCTGTAGGAGCAGCCTGCTCGCGATGAGGGCCTGGCATTCAATGATGATTTGAATGACAGACCGCTATCGCGAGCAGGCTCGCTCCTACAGGGGGATTTGTGTTTAGCCTCAAAACTCCGGCGTGTACTTCACGCTGAACATCAAATTGCGCGGGTCGCCGAAGTTGTTGTTGCCGTCGAGCTGGTTGTATCCCGCCGTGTAGTAATGCTTGTCGAACAGGTTGTTGGCGTTCAGTGCCAGGCCGATTTCCGGCGTGAGCTGGTAGCCGACCCGCGCATTCCACACGGTGTAACCCGGTACCTCGAAGGTGTGCTCGTAACCCAGCGTATGGCTTTGAGTGGTGAAGCCCAAGCCGGTGCTGACGCGACTCCAGTCGCCGCTGAACTGGTAATCGCTCCAGACCCGCAGCATGTGCTTGGGCGTCCAGGTGCTGAAGACTTTGCCTTCGTTGACCGGGTCATCCAGGTACTTGGTGGTGTTGTAGGTGTAGCCGGCGAACAGTTGCAGACCGGTGAGCACTTCGCCGCTGATTTCAGCATCGATCCCCTGGCTGCGAACCTTGCCCGAGGCCGTCGAGCAGTACGAACCGTCGCAGGCAAAACCCGAAGCCAGGTCGTTGACCGCGCGGTTCTCCTGGTCGTAACGGAACACCGCCAGGGACGTGTTGACCCGGCCATCCATCAGCTCACCCTTGAGGCCGATTTCGTAGTTGCTGCCGATCACCGGTTTGAGCACCGAGCCGCTCGAGTCGCGCACTGTTTGTGGTTCGAACACGTCGGTGTAGCTGGCATACACCGCCCACTCACGGTTCAGGTCGTATACGATCCCGGCGTAGGGCGTGACTTCTCCGGTTTCGTTGGCGGTGCTTTTCGGATTGGCGGTGGCAATGTCGCTGAACGCGGCCTGGGTCCATGACTTGTAACTGTAGTCGTACCAGCTTACCCGCGAGCCGAGCACCAGAGTCAACGGCTCGATCGGCTTGACTCGCCAACTGCCGTACAGGCCTTTTTGGCGGATATCGTATTTACTCGGCGTACCACGACCACCGGCGGTATTGATCAAACTGTCGTAGCTGATTTCCGGGCGGTTGTGGTTGATGCCGAAGATCGTGTCATTGCTGTTGTTGAAGGTCCGGGCGAAGCGGTCGTCCGAGGTGTATTTGGAATAGTTACCGCCCAGCATCACTTCATGCTGCATGGATAAGGCGTCGAAGTGGCCGACGAGGTTCATGTCCAGGCCAAGCTTGGTCGAATCGAAGTCAGTCACGAAGTCGGCGTATTGCACGCCGCTGCCATCGGCTTCCAGGCCATCGCCGGCACTTTGCACGCGCTGGTTTTTTGCCTTGTTGTCTTCGGTCATGCGCACGGCGCCGACCTTGAAAGCCCAGTCGTCGTTGAAGCGGTGTTCGAGATCGGCATAGACCGTGGTGACATCGATGTCCGAATGGTTCCAGCGTGCGCCGGTGTAAGTTGAACGCGACACATCCACTGGCGAACCGTCGGCATAGCGAGGCAGACCGCGGATCATCGGGCGCGATTCGCCGTTGGATTGACTGACCGCCAGGCCCAGGGTGGTGTCTTCACGAAGATCGATGTCCAGTGCTCCGTACAACGAGTGGGTCTTGCTCCATTCGTAGTCGATGAAGGATTGGCTCTGGTCCTCGTCGGCAACGAAGCGGCCACGCACGGTGCCGGTCTGGTTCAGCGGGCCACCGGCATCCACTTGCAGGCCGTAGTGATCCCAGGAACCGGCCTTGCCGGTGACGGTCACGGTCGGGGCGTTCTGGCCGCGTTTGCGTACCAGGTTGATCGCGCCGCCGGGGCTTCCGGTGCCTTGAAGCAGGCCGGACGCACCGCGCAGCACTTCCATGCGATCAAAGAAAATCAGGTCCTGTGTGGCCCAGTTACCCAGCGCATAGGTGTTGCGTGGGATCGGCACACCGTCGTACTGCCAGTCATCGATCTGGAAGCCACGCGAGGTCACGATCAGGCCTTTGCCAACGCCCTGAACGCCGACCAGGCCGGTGGTCTGGTTGACCGCATCCTTGAGATCGACCAGGTTCTGGTCGTCCATCTGTTTGCGGGTCATGACGGTGACCGACTGCGGAATTTCCTTGAGGGTATGGGTGCCCTTGCCGATGGTCACCGCTTTGGCCGCGTAGGAACCCGAGCCTTCGGTGGTGGCGTCGGCGCTGTTTTCGATGATGTTGGTCGCGCCCAGTTGCAGCGCAGCGGTGTTGGTCGTGGCCGGCTCGACGCTGAAGTTGCCCTGTTCGGTCACTCGCAGTTGCAGGCCGCTGCCGCTCAGCGCCTTTTGCATGGCTTCTTCAGGGGACAACTGGCCGATGACCGCTGGTGCCTGTTTGCCCTGCACCAGCGAAGGCTCCAGCGAGACGATGTGCCCGCTCTGGCTGGCGATGGCATTCAGCGTACTGGCGAGTGGGCCGGCGGGCAGGTTGAAGGGCAGGGTTTGCGCCTGCGCCAGGGCAGGGCCGGCCAGGGTTGCCAGGGCAACGGCGACGGAAAGCGAGTGGGACCACGGGTTGAACACAGCATTCTCCTGAAGGTGTAAGTGTCAGGAGATAGGTGGGATGAGAAATGAAAACCGGACACAAATAAGAGTCATTTTCAAAAAAAATTATTGTTTGGGTGTTTTTGCCCGGATCAACGTCAGCCACGGACTGTAGTGGTCGACCCGGATCGGCAGGGTTTCCGCCAGCGCCGCGAAAGTCCGGGCGGGGTCATTGAGGGGAAATACGCCCTGGACTCGCAAGTCGCGAACTTCAGGGGATACACGGACAAAACCGCGGCTGTAGGGACGCAAGGCTTGCACGACATTTTCCAGCGGCTCGTCCAGCACATTGAGACGGCCGCTGAGCCAGTCGGCGCGATGTTGCTGATCGCCGCTGACTGGCTCGATGTGCCGCGCGTAGAGCAGGGCCGATTCGCCCTCCTGCAGGACACGTTGAGTGCCGTCAAAGAGCCTGGCCTCGACGGAATGTTCCAGCACCACCACGCGACTGGCGTCTTGCTCCTGGGACACCAGGAAACGCGTACCCAATGCGCGCGCTTCGCCCTGGGCGGTGCGCACGCGCAGGGGGCGTCGGGGATCGGGCGTCACCTGAATGATCAGTTCACCGCGACGCAGGATGACCAGCCTTTGCTGGTCGTCGAAATGCAGATCCACCGCGCTGTCGGCATTCAGGCTCAGGCGGCTGCCGTCGGCCAGATTGAAATTCTCCCGTTGCCCGCGCCCGGTGTGCAGATCGGCAAGCAACGAGTCGCCCAGCGGGCTGCGCGCACCAATCCACAAACCGCCACCCAGCAGACCGAGACCGGCGATCACCCGCAGCGCATCACGCCGCGAAGCTTGAGGCTGCAAGAGAATCTGGCGGGCGTGCTCGCTCTGGCCCGGCAAGCGTCGATCGAGGGCACGAACCGTGTTGAACGAACCACCGAGGCGTTCCTGCAAGCGTGCCCAGGCCTGTGCGTGCGCAGGGTCCATGGCCAACCAGGCATTGAAACGTTCCTGCATCGCGGCGGTGGGCGTACCGGCGCGCAGACGCACCATCCAGTCGATGGCCTGCTCGCTGACAGGGTCCAGGCGCGGCGTGCTCATGGCGCCATCTCGCTCAGATAGCACTGGCGCAACGCTTGTTTCATGTAGCGGCTGACCGTGCGTTCCGACAGGCCCAGTTTGCTGGCGATGGCCACGTAACTCATGCCGTCCAGTTGGCTGTAGAGGAAGGTCGCCTTGATCACCATCGGCAAACCATCCAGTGCCCGATCAATGGCCACCAGCGCTTCGATCAGTTGCAACTGCTCTTCCGGCGAAGGCGCCACCATTTCGGGCAACGTCGACAGGCGTTCCAGATACGCCAACTCCAGTTTGCGCCGACGATGCCGGTCGAAGATGAGCCGACGGGCGATGGTCGAGAGGTAAGCTCGAGGTTGTTCGATGCTGTCGGGATCGACCCGGGCTATCAGCATCTGGCAAAACGTATCGGCGGCAGTGTCCTCGGCATCCGCGTGATTGCGCAGCCGTCGCTGGATATGCTGCAGCAGCCAACGGTGGTGATCGCTGAAAAAGAAACTCAGCTTACTGGTCGAGGGAGGTTGCACCGGTTGTCTTTCCAGATGTTAGTGAGAGTCGTTCTCAATGCTACCTTTGTCAACGGACTCACGGCAATGTCTGGTTTCGCTGAAATAGTAAAAAGCCCGCTGAGCCAGTGATGGCTCGGCGGGCTTTCTGCAGGCGAGATTTGACTCGATTCAGCTACGTTGCGCGACACGGCGTTTTACGCTGGAGGAGGTGTTTGCCTTGCGATAAGTCAGCAGCACGATACCGGTCACCACGATCACACCTCCCATTACCTGACCGGCGCTGAGCATCTGGTCGAGCACGAGCCAGCCCATCAGCAGCGTGGCCAGCGGTTCGATGTTCATCACCGGGGCGTTGCGCGGCATGTCCAGGCGCGGCACGGAAATGAACAGCACGATAAAACCGGTGCCGTACAGCACGACCAGCGTCGCCAGTGCCAGCCAGCCGGTTTGGGTTGCTGGCAGGTTCAAGCCGCCGGGCAGGGCACCGGTCATGCCGGCGAGGTTGATGCTGCTGAACACGATGAAGATCGTCAGCAAGCTGCGGACCGAGCCGCGTACCTCGGACAGTTTGTGATCGGTAATCCACAGCGCACAGGCAAACACGCTGGCGGCGCAGAAGGCCAGGGTCACGCCCAGCCACCACTGCGGTCCGACGCTGGCGTTGTCCGCGAGGCGGCCCGGGACGTCCAGCACAAATACCAGCCCCAGCAGGATCAGGCCCATCAATGCGGCAGTGCGTGCAGTTGGTCGCGCGCCGCCCAGTGCCCAGGTGAGCAACGCCAGCAGGATGGGGAACACGTTGGCCACCAGCAGCGCCAGCGCCACCGGCACTCGAGCGACAGCCGAGTACAGGCACAGACTTTGGGTGGCGATCAGCAAGCCCAACAGCAACTGCCAACGCCAGGCGCCCGACGGCAAGCGCAGAGACTGGCGTTGCCAAAGGACCAACGCGGCCAATACCAATAACGTCCCGCCCGAACGCATCAGAATCGCCAGCAATACGCCGGCGCCGTCATCGAAAGCCACTCGCGCCGCCACATGGTTGCCGGCGAAGGCGCAGCCCATGCACAACAAAATCAGTACGGCGAGGTGGCGAGGGAAGGGCGCGGGCGCTTCTTGCCGAGAGGTCGGTTGGGTCATGGCAGAGTCTCAAATCCAAGTGCGCCACCCTAAAGCATGGCGGTGAGTTTTTATTATGTTGTCGTACAACTAGGTAGGGTTTTAGCGCATTTGGCGGGGATGGACAAGGTTGAAGGCTTCATTTAAGGGCTTGTGGCAAGCGGTACTCGATGAAGATACGTTAAGAGATCGTATGACTTGGCGTGAATTGCCCACCCAGGCGATACAACTCCTGCTGCACAAAATCCGCAAACAGCTTGATCCGGATAGGCGTCAGCGCGCCAAAGGCATGCAGCGAATGAATCGCCAGCGAAGGCAGCGGATGATCGGCCAGCACCTGCACCAACGCCCCTGAATCCAGGTCGTGTTGCACCGTGCATTTCATCAGGTAGGCAACACCCATGTCGCCAAGCGCGGCGGCACGCAGGCCGAATCCCGAGTCCAGGCCGATGCGTCCACGGGGCACCAGGGTTTCACCATCGGCAAAGACGATGGGCAGGGTTCGCCCCTTCAGTTGATAGCGCGCGAAGGGCAGAGCGCGCAGTTCCTCGATTGTATTCGGGGTTCCCCATTCGCCCAGAAACGCTGGGGATGCGACCAATGCCATATCGAGTTGCGCGAGGGTGCGGCTTTTCAAGTCGCTGTCGGTGAGGGTGCCGCCGCGGAAAATCACGTCATAGCCTTCACGAATCAGGTCCACGTGGTGATCGACCAGGGTCAGGTCCAGTTCCAGATCCGGGTGATCGGTGAGGAACACCGAATGAATCCTCGGCATCAGCAATCGCCCGAGGTCGCTGGGCATGCTGACCCGCAGGTGACCGCGCGCGCCGCCGGTGTGGCGCAGCGCATCGGCCGAGTCATCGATGGCCTGCAGCAGCGGCGCGACACGCTCGAAAAATGCCTGCCCCTCGGGCGTGAGGCTGAGCATCCGCGTGGAGCGGCGAAACAGCTTGGCATTCAGCTCCGTTTCGAGCCGGGCGATGCTTTTGGAAATCGCCGAAGGCGTGGTCCCGGCATTGCGCGCCGCGGCACTGAACGACCCGGCTTCCACCGCGCGGACGAAGGCAATCAGGCTGGCTGACTGGTTCAACAGGCTGGGCATCTTGTGACTCCGAAGCACAACAGATGTGCCTTTTTCTGGACTGGTTGGCGCTGGGGCGCGCGACATAATACTGCGCTCCTTCAACAAGCGGAGTCAGCAAATGCAACGTCTTCAAGGAAAGGTCGCGGTGATCACCGGCGGCAACAGCGGCATTGGCCTGGCCTCGGCGTGCCTGTTCGCCAAAGAGGGTGCGCAGGTGATTATCACGGCGCGTCGGCAAGAAGTGCTGGACGAAGCCGTGCGCCACATCGGCCACGGCGCGATTGGCATCAAGGGCGATGTCGCCAGCCTTGAGCATCATGCCGAGGTTGCCGAGCAAGTTCGGGAGCGTTTCGGTGCGTTGGACATCTACATGGCGAATGCCGGGGTCATCACACTGACGCCCTCACATCAAGTGACGCCAGAGGAGTTCGACGCGCAATTCAACATCAACACCCGTGGTGCGTTCTTCGGCGTGCAGTCGGTCATCCCGTTACTGCGCGATGGCGCCAGCATCATTTTGACCAGCTCCCTGGCCGCGACCAAAGTGCTTGACGGGCATGCGGTGTATGCCGGCTCAAAAGCGGCCATCGCCGCATTTGCGCGCAATTGGGCGCTGGAACTGCGCGCGCGACGCATACGCGTCAACGTACTGAGCCCCGGCCCGGTGGATACCGCAATCATCGGCAAACTCGGCGTTTCAGAAGCAGATCGCCCCGGCTTTGAGCAAATGATGGCGGACATGATTCCTGCCGGTCGACTGGGCGAGGCCGATGAACTGGCGCAAGCGGCGCTGTACCTGGCATCCAGCGACAGTTCATTCGTCAACGGCATCGAATTGCACGTGGACGGCGGCATGTCGCTGGTCTGATCCCAGCCTCAGAACGTGCAGACTGCATCGGTGAACAGCACCCGGCCGAACTGCGCATTGGCGTCCAGCGGCGTGATGGCCAGCAGTTGATCCAGACGGATCTCCTGCTCGCCATCAGCCGTTTCAAGGCTGAGGAATTCTTCCTTGTCGGCGGAGGTCCGCGTGGTCAGCGCCTTGGCCTCCAGACGAGCGCCGTCCTTCAGTTCGATATCCAGTCGATAACCGCGCATGCAGGCGATCTCAAGATAGTCGTACAGGTCGCAGTTCATGGGCTGGTAGGTGTTCATGGCGTTACTCCTGGCAACCTTGCAGTTTTAGGATGAAGTAGCCTTGCTGACTGATGGCCGCAGCCACTTGCGGATTACCCGGTTCAACGTGGCAGAACTGGCAGCGGTCCTGGGCAATATTTTCGTCCTGAATGCCTTGTTCATCAAGGAAGCGACGTGCATACGACTTCGCCAGTACAGGGTCGTTGTTTTCGATCAGCACGTCGAAATGCAGATAACGGCCATCTTTGGTGCGCACGTGGGTATCGAAGACTTTGATGCTCATCATTTTCTCTCCTTCAGTTTCCAGGTGCCCGGCAGCGACAGGTCGCCCGAGGCAATGTCATAGACGCTGCTGACGCACAGCAACGGGTTGTGCAGGTCGGCGTTGACCTTCAGTGCGGCGGTGACACCGTCGTAGTTGAAGCTTTCGGGGAAACCGACCGCCGCCAGCGGCACACGGATCTTCGCGGCGTTTTTCTCGACGCTCAGGTCGTATCCGGGGGAGTCGATGTAAATCGGCGCGCCTGGCCAGGTCGCCGGCAACTTCGGCTGGGCGTCCTTGGGAATGTCGCGGACTTTCAAACCGCCAGGCCCGCAGCTTTCGTCCTTGGTCAGCACTACCCAGTGGGAGTGCCAGAGGCCGCCGTCGTTATCCTTTTTGCCGTCCTTGTTTTCATCCAGTTGTGGGGTGTCATCGAAGTCCGGGTGCGAGGTCAGCGCGAGGGCGAGGATGCCGGACTTCGCGTCAAACCCGACGGCGGAACTGTCGAGGCTGGTTGGCCAGACATAGCTGAACACCTCGGCACCGGCGAATGAGCCTTTGGCGGTCGGCACACGACTGCCGGCCTTGCCGTCGACCAGTTGCTCGAACACCAGGTTGTTGCCTTCCTTGAAGACGCGGGTATTGACCAGATCGAACGCGGCGTCGGCTTTGCCTTTATCGCTTTGAATGCCTTGCGAGTCATGGGCCAGGGCCTGCGTTGCCAGCAAAGTGCCAAGGGTGAGTGCCAGTGCGGTTTTCATGTATGCCTCCCTTACAAAAATGAATTTACAGTTTCGGATCGACACTACAAATCCTACGACAGACCGAAGTTTTGTCAATAAAGTTTTTATCCGATACTATTTATCAACGTTTTTGATCAGGAATTTCCCACGTGCTTTTTGATTTGCTGGAAAGGTTGTCGAGCCTGACCCGGGTCTGGTTTCGCGAGCACCCGATGCTGACGGACCTGCAGCCGATTCAGCTCAGTGCCTTGATGTACCTGGGCCGCTGCAATCGCTACTCCGACACACCCTTGGCGGTGACCGAATATCTGGGGCTGACCAAAGGCACGGTGTCGCAATCGCTCAAGGCGCTGGAAAGCAAAGGACTGCTGACCAAACAGCCGGACGCCCGGGATAAACGCAGCGTGCATCTGAAACTGACCCCTCCCGCCCAGGCGTTGCTGGACGCCGTGACGCCACCGGACTTTCTGGTCAATGCCGCCCAGCGCATGGGCGCACGCGCGGTCGATCTGGAAGGCTTGTTGCTGGAGTTGTTGCGCAATATTCAGCAAGGGGAAAACGTGCCGAGTTTCGGGCTGTGCCGAACCTGCCGGTTTCACCGGACAGTGGCGGGGGGAGCTTTTTGCGGATTGACTCAAGAACCCCTGGAAACCAGGGAAGTGGAGCTGATTTGTCGGGAGCATCAGATTCCCTGAGATAGACTCAACAGCGACTATCCAACGAGGGAGTGATCCCATGGCAGGACTACGATGGACTCGCTGATCACCGCCGCCGCCCAGGCGCTGGCGGCCGGTGATCCGCTGGGCGCGCTGGACCGGGTCGCCTTGCGTGACGATGCACCGGCGCTGGCGTTGCGCGGGATCGCCATGGCGCAACTGGGTGATCTGGTGCGGGCCAAGACGTTGGTCCGTCGCGCGGCGCGGGCGTTTGGGCCGAAAGAGACAGTCGCCCGGGCGCGCTGCATCGTCGCCGAAGCGGAGATCGCATTGGCTTCGCGAGACCTCGGCTGGCCGGTGAAAGCGCTCGACGCGGCGCGGGTCACACTGGAGGCTCACGGCGATTGGGCGAACGCCGCCCATGCGCTGTATCTGGATATCCGCCGCCTGTTGCTGATCGGGCACCTCGATCAGGCGCAGGAAAAACTCGCTCAACTTGACCCGGCCACATTACCTGCGCCACTGCGCGCGACCCATGAACTGGTGGCGGCCGGCATCGCCATGCGTCACCTGCAATCGCAAGCGGCGCGTGCCGCCCTCGCCAGAGCCGAACTTGCCGCGCCGCAATCCGGCATTCCCGCGCTGGTAGCGGAAGTCGAAAGCGCAGTGCGAACTCTCAATAGTCCCGCCGCACACTTGATGAGCAGTGGAGAAGCGCGACCTTTGTTGCTCGATGAAGTGGAAGCGTTGCTGGCCTCGACGTCGCTGGTGGTGGATGCCTGTCGATATGTCGTGCGTGGTGCGGGCATGTCGGTTTCCCTGTCGAAGCGTCCGGTCCTGTTCACCCTCGTGCGAACACTGGCCGAAGCCTGGCCGGTCGATGTGCCGAGGGAAACCCTCATCGCCAGGGCCTTTCGTTTGAAGCTCAGCGACGAGACCCATCGCGCCAGGCTTAGGGTGGAAATCGGTCGACTGCGCGCAGCGCTGAAACCCTTGGCCAACGTGATCGCAACCAAGCGCGGGTTTGCGCTGGTCACGCAGGTTTCACCCGACGTTGTGCTGCTGACGCCACCGGTCGAAGAAAAATTTGCCTCGGTGTTTGCCATGCTCGGTGACGGTGAGTCGTGGTCAAGCTCGGCGCTTGCGCTGGCGCTGGGTAACAGCCAGCGCAGCGTGCAACGGGCGCTCGAAATGCTGGCAGCCAATGGCAAGGTGCAGTCGTTCGGGCATGGTCGGGCACGGCGCTGGATGACGCCGCCGGTGCCCGGTTTCGCGACGACCTTGTTACTCCCGGTTCCGCTGCCCGGTGGTTAGGATGAACGCCACCAACCCCTTTCGAGGAACACCAAGATGAAACAGTCAGCTGCTGAAATTCTCCGTGAGTATGGGCCTTTTGAAGGTGTCGACACTGTGCACGGCCTGACTTGGGACGGTCAGCAGGTGTGGTTTGCCAGTGGCGAAAAACTCAATGCCCTCGACCCGGAAAGCGGAAAGACATTGCGCTTCATCGATGTCGCCGCCCATGCCGGCACCGCCTTCGATGGCAAGCATCTGTTCCAGATCGCCGAAGACCGCATCCAGAAAATCGACCCGCAGACGGGACGCGTACTCTCCACCATTCCAGCCCCCGGTGGAGGCAACGACTCGGGGATGACATGGGCGGAAGGCTCGTTGTGGGTGGGGCAGTATCGCGAGCGGAAGATTCACCAGATCGATCCGGAGAACGGCAAGATCCTGCGAACGATTGAATCGAACCGCTTTGTCACGGGCGTGACCTTCGTCGAAGGCTCGCTGTGGCATGGCACGTGGGAGGGCGATGAGAACGAACTGCGCCGCATCGACGCGCAAACCGGCGAAGTGCTGGAGAGTCTCAAACTGCCAGCCGGTATTGGCGTTTCGGGGCTTGAATACGACGGCGGCGAGCGGTTTTTCTGTGGCGGGGGTAGTAGCGGGCGGGTGAGGGCGGTGCGTCGGCCTGCATAACCCACCAGTAGTGTCCGCCATATTTAACCCGAGCGAATCATGGCGATCCCCTTCTAAATATGCAGCCAGCACGGGTCACTTGGCGCGGAACTTCTTCACTCCGTGCCAAGTGATTTTCGAGATGCTTCGCCCCTCTATTTCAAACAAAAATCCCCAACAACACCGTCGCCAAAATCACCGTAGAGGCCCCACCAATCCGCGTTGAAATCTGCGCAAACGGCATCAACGACATCCGGTTCGAGGCCGACAGGATCGCTACGTCGCCAGTACCGCCCAAGCCGCTGTGGCAGCAGGTGACGATGGCCGATTCGATCGGGTACATCTTCATCAGGTTACCGATGAAAAAACCTGCCACGGTCATCGACACCACCACCGATACGCAGACCAGCACGTAACCCAGCGAAAACACTTTCACGACGCTGTCCAGCGGCACATAGAGCATGCCCAAGCCGATCATCACCGGCCAGATGAACGCCGAGGACACCAGTTTGTAGAAAGTGTGGGTGCCTTTCTCGAGTTTTTCCGGGAGGACGCGCAGGTACTTAAACAGCACGGCCGCGAGGATCATCATGACCGGGCCGGGAATGCCGACGACTTTTTCCAGCAGGCCGCCGAGTACAAAGAACGCGCAGATCACCAGCACGCCGGCGCCCATGACGCGGAAGTCGACCGTGGAGCTGGTGTCTTCCTTGACCTGGAATTTGTCGTTCTCGGACTTGGCGCGAATCAGTGAACCTTCACCGCTGATGTTCGGGCGTTTCAGCGCCAGGCGAGCCAGGAAGCCGGCGCAGATGATCGCAGCGATGTTGCCGACCACGGCAGCGGGTGCCAGTTGCGCCACATAGATATCCGGCGTGCCGCCGAGGATCGCCGAGTAGGCCAGTGACAACGGCAGAATGCCTTCGCCGATACCTCCACCAATGATCGGCACGATGATGAAAAAGAACGTGTGGTAGACGCTGTAGCCCACCAGTTTGCCCACGATCAAACCGCTGGCAACCGCCGCGAGCGTGCCCACCAGTAGCGGTATGAACATGCGCAACATGCCCTGGACCAGGATGAAGCGGCTCATCCCCAGAATGCTGCCGACCACCAGGCTGGCGATCACGAAGTACAGGAAGTTGGCTTCCTTCATCAGCATCTTGGTCGCGTCGATCGTGGCGGGTCCGAAGAAGCCGTAGAACACCAGCACCGAGGGCAGCATCAGGCACAGAATGGCACCGCCCCCGATTTCCTTAAGGATCGGCAGGCGTGAGCCCAGTTGGCCAAAAAACACGCCCATGGTCATGATCACGGCGAGGCCGCCAATCATGTTCTTGGGCAGGAATCCCAAGTGGGCAGAGAGGTAAACGATCAGGGCGATGCCGAGGAAAACCGGCAGCGGGATGACGCCGACTTCGTAGGTGCGCAGGCGATGCAAGAGCCCGCCTTCATGGGGGCTTTCGATCTTCAGGGACTGCTCATAGGGATTGTTCATGTCGCTATTTCCTCATGTTGTTTTTATCGAGGACTTCGGGAACTACGGCTAACCGCGCAGGGTTGAGATCGATGGTATCCTTCGCAAATCGCGTGATAAACAGTGGAAGTATGTGGCGTATGAACACGAATCGTGATCAATTCCCCTTGCCCGAAGACCTCAAGGTTTTCCTCACCGTCGTGCGCAAAAATGGCTTCGCCAGCGCTGCTGAAGAACTTGGCTACTCGCCGGCCTACATCAGCAAACGCATTTCCGTATTGGAAACCACGCTGTCGACAAGACTGTTGCACCGCACTACACGACGCATCGCACTGACCGATGATGGCGAGCGGGTGCGGGTGTGGGCCGAGAAGTTGCTGGGCGACTTCGACGATTTTGTCGGTGAGATTTCCGAAGCACGCCAGCAGCCCATGGGCTCGTTGCACATTTGCAGCAGCTTCGGTTTCGGCCGCAATCATGTGGCGCCGGCGATCTGCAAACTGTCGCAGACCTACCCGAAACTCGAGATTCGGCTGGACGTGTTTGATCGCGTGGTGGATATCGTCGGCGAAGGCTTCGATCTGGAAATTCGGGTGGGCGATGACCTGCCGGGTCAGCATCTGGGCCGCAAACTGGTGAGCAACCGACGCGTGCTGTGTGCAACGCCGGAGTACCTGGCGCGGCGGGGCACGCCGCAATCGCTGGCTGATTTGAAAGACCATGATTGTCTGGTGCTGAAAGAACGCAACAACGCTTTTGGCGTGTGGAACCTGACCCGTGATGGGCAGGAGGAATCGGTGCGCGTCAGTGGCCCGTTGTCTTCCAACAGCGGCGAGATTGTTCTGGAGTGGGCGTTGAGCGGTGGCGGGATTCTGCTGCGTTCGATGTGGGACGTCAGGCCGATGCTGGAGCAAGGGCGGCTGGTGCGGGTGTTGCACGACGACACCGAGAG
>NZ_JBSVXD010000130.1:0-16576 GCF_054070755.1 Pseudomonas sp. SDO5591_S426
ACATTCCCCTGTAGGAGCTGCCGAAGGCTGCGATCTTTTAGCGATTAACGAATGACTGGAGCATGAGCCCAATCCAATTGCCCAGCCGGCACCGGTCGCCCAAACCAATAACCCTGACCCAGATGGCAGCCGTGTTCGAGCAGGAATGCCGCTTGTTCAATCTGCTCGATCCCTTCCGCATGCACCTGCATGCCCATGCTCTGCGCCAGGGCGATGATCACCCGCGCAATAGCGGCGTCGTCCTCGTCCCAAGGCAACCCGGCGACAAACCCTTGATCGATCTTCAACTTCTGTACCGGCAGGCGCTTGAGCCGCAGCAGTGACGAATAACCCGTGCCGAAGTCGTCGATGGCCAAGCGCACACCCAACTCGCGCAGGCGATGCATCTGCTCCAGCGCGACTTCCGGGTCTTCCATCACCGCGCTCTCGGTGACCTCCAGTTCCAGACAGGCCGGGTCCAGTCCGGTCTCACGCAGCACCTGCGCCACTTGCTGGTACAACTCACGGCGAGCGAACAACCGCGAAGAAACATTCACCGCGACAAACGACAACGCCACGCCGGCCTGCTGCCATTGGCACATTTGCCGGCACGCCTGCTGCATCACCCAGGCATCGATTTCGGCGATGAGCCCGGTCCGCTCGGCGACCGGGATGAATTCGGCGGGAGACACCAGGCCTCGTAGCGGGTGCTCCCAACGCACCAGTGCCTCGACGCCGATCAACCGGCGGGTCTGAAGGTCGTGAACCGGCTGGTAATAGACCCTCAACTCTTGTTGATCCAGGGCGCGGCGCAACTCGAAGGCAATCTCGACCCGCTGCTGGGCGTGGGCAGTCAACTCCTCGGTGTAGAGCGCGTAACCATTGCGGCCGGCACTCTTGGCCTTGAACAGCGCGGAATCAGCATTGCGCAACAACTGTTCAGCGCTCAGGGCATCGCCGGGGAACAGGCTGATGCCGATACTGGTGTTGATGAACAGCTGATGCCCGTCGATCGGGAACGGCTCCTTGAGACCCTCGATGATGCGTTGGGCCAGCGCTGCGGCCTGACCCAATTGCGGACAGTTCTCGGCCAGCAGCGCGAACTCATCGCCGCCCAGTCGCGCCAGGGTGATGCCGGGGCCAAACATCGCCTTCAAGCGCTCCGCTACCGCTTTGAGCAACTGATCGCCGATGGTGTGTCCGAGGCTATCGTTGATCATCTTGAAATGGTCCAGGTCGATCATCAGCAACGCGCAACCGCGCTTGTGGATTTGCGCCGAAGCCAGCGCCTGTTCGGTGCGATCAGTGAACAGCAGGCGATTGGGCAAGTCAGTCAGCGGATCGTGGTGCGCCAGGTGCATCAGTTCTTGTTCGGAGTTCTTGATCGCGCTGATGTCGGAAAACACCGCGACGTAATGGCTGAGCTGCCCCGAATCGTCGCGAATGATGCGGATGGTTTGCCATTGCGGATAGATTTCGCCGCTTTTGCGCCGGTTCCAGATTTCCCCGCTCCACTCGCCTACGCTGTCGAGGGTCGAGAACATCGCCTGATAGAAATCCGCCGAATGACGGCCGGATTTGAACAGGCTGGGACGCTGCCCCAGTACCTCTTCGCGCTGATAACCGGTGATCCGCATGAAGGCCGGATTGACGTGAACGATCAAGCCTTCGCGATCAGTGACCAGCACGCCTTCACGGGTGCAATCGAACACCGCAGCCGCCTGTCGCAAGCGCTCACGATCTTCGCTGCGTTCGCGCAACCTGGCGCCGAATCCCAGACAACGCAGCAAGCGCGTCCGGGCAATGAAGATCAACCCGGCGCTGAAGACGACCCAGGCATAACCGTTGATCAGTTGCCATCGTGATAGCTCGACTGAGCTATCGAAGAAACTGTTCAATAAATAGTCACTGCCCTGCAGCCAGACCACAGAAAGCAACAGGTAAAGCAGCGCTGTGCGCACGGCATCGCGATAGCTGGCAGACATAAGGCTGTCCATGTCCCTACAAAATTGCCGGGATTATAGGTGAATGACACATCCAGCCACTCTTATCTGAAAGGGCGACTGGTTTTCTCTGTGGGCTTGGTGATAATGCAACGGCTGTTTTTTTCTTTATCGAGGGCCCTATAGCCTATGTGGTACGAAGGTTTTCTCGGCTTGTCGCCCTGGTCACTGGTGGCAGTCACCCTGCTGATGACCCACGTGACGATCGTCGGCGTCACGGTCTATCTGCACCGTTACTCAGCCCATCGCTCGCTTGAGCTGAATGCCGGCCTGAAACATTTCTTTCGCTTCTGGCTGTGGCTGACCACGGCGCAGAACACCCGCGAGTGGACCGCCATCCACCGCAAGCACCACGCCAAGTGCGAAACCGAAGATGACCCGCATAGCCCGGTCGTCAAGGGCTTGTCCACGGTTCTGCGCAAAGGCGCCGAGCTGTACCGCGCCGAGGCGGAAAACCCCGAGACTCTGCGCATCTACGGCAAGAACTGTCCCGAAGACTGGATCGAACGCAATCTCTACACCCGCTTTCCGCTGCTGGGCGTGGCGATCATGGGCGTCATCGACCTGCTGCTGTTCGGCACCATCGGCATCACCATCTGGGCCGTCCAGATGATGTGGATTCCGGTGTGGGCCGCCGGTGTGGTCAATGGCCTGGGCCATGCCGTCGGCTATCGCAACTTCGAGTGCCGCGATGCGGCGACCAATCTGGTGCCATGGGGCATCCTGATCGGTGGCGAAGAACTGCATAACAACCATCACACCTACCCTAACTCGGCAAAACTGTCGGTGAAGAAGTGGGAATTCGACATGGGCTGGGCCTGGATCAAAGTCTTCAGCTTCCTGCGTCTGGCCAAGGTCCAGCGCGTCGCGCCGATCGCCCACCGCGTCGAAGGCAAGGGCAGCCTGGACATGGACACCGCCATGGCGATCCTCAACAACCGCTTCCAGATCATGGCCCAATACCGCAAATTGGTAATTGGCCCGCTGGTCAAGCAAGAGCTGGCGAAGGTCGATCACTCGGTCCGCCACCAGTTCCACCGCGCCAAGCGCCTACTGTCCCGGGAAACCAGCCTGCTGGACGAAAAGCATCACGTACGCATCCAGAACATGCTCGAGCACAGCCAGGCGCTGAAGGTAATTTACGAAAAACGCCTCGCATTGCAGCAGATCTGGGTCAAGACCAGTTCAAATGGTCACGACATGCTCGCCGCCATCAAGGACTGGGTGCATGAAGCCGAAGCCAGCGGGATTCAATCCCTGCGTGACTTCGCCGATCAGCTGAAAACCTACTCCCTGCGCCCTACCGCTGCCTGATGCCGTTGATCGGTGCGCCCTTTTCCGGGGCGCACCTTTCGGAACTTCGCTGCAAATCCCCCCTCTCAAAGACACTTCGCCATCCAGGCGTGCTTCGTTGTGGCCGCTTCGAACTTAAGGCGGTGCATGCCCTTTGAGATTTGTACCGATGGTCAATGAAAACCTGAAAGACCGTACTCCAACGCAGTGGCCCGAGGCCGCGCAAACCCTGATGGCGCTGATGCGTGCCCAAGGTGAAGTGGCGCGCCTGAGCGAACGCGAGCAACTGTTCAGCACCCTGCTGGTGAGCGTCAACGCGGTGCTTTGGGCCTTCAATTGGGAAACCCGCCAGGTGCTGTACGTCAGCCCCGCCTATGAACGGATTTTCGGCCGATCCGCCGACCTGCTGCTGTCCGACTACAACCAGTGGCGCGACAGCATTTACCCCGACGATCTGGAACACGCCGAGCGCAGCCTGGCGGAGGTGCTGGACAAAGGCGCCGTCGAAGACCGCGAATACCGCATCATCGACGCCGAGGGCCAAGTGCGCTGGCTCAGCGACAAATGCTTCATCAACCGTCAAGCCGAGCCGGGTCAACCGGTGATCATCGTCGGCCTCGCCGAAGACATCACCGACAAAAAGCACATGGAAACCGAGCTGCAACGCCTAGCCACCACCGATGCCCTGACCCAGAGCAGCAATCGCCACCACTTCTTCGATGGCGCGCATCAGGAGTTCGAACTGGCACGGCAACAAGGCACGCCGCTGTCATTCCTGATGCTGGACATCGATGACTTCAAAGTGATCAACGACACCTACGGCCACCAGGAAGGCGACAACGTGCTGCAACACATCGCCGACAGCGGCCGCGCGGCGCTGCGCCGTGGCGATCTGTTCGGGCGCATTGGCGGCGAGGAGTTCGCTGCGGTGTTTCCCGGCTGCACGCCGGAGATGGCCCTGCAAGTGGCCGAGCGCCTGCAACGGGAGATCCAGCGCTTGTGTTTCGACCACGATGGCCAGACTTTCGGCATCACCGTCAGCCAGGGGCTGACCAGCCTCACTGCCGAGGATGAAAACGTGGAAAGCCT
Organism: Pseudomonas sp. SDO5591_S426; assembly: GCF_054070755.1. Classification (NCBI taxonomy): domain Bacteria; kingdom Pseudomonadati; phylum Pseudomonadota; class Gammaproteobacteria; order Pseudomonadales; family Pseudomonadaceae; genus Pseudomonas; species Pseudomonas sp. SDO5591_S426. The sequence continues at coordinate 4,365 of NZ_JBSVXD010000130.1, forward strand.
GTTTGCCCGCGCGGACGCGGCGATGTATCAGGCCAAGCGCGACGGCAAGAACCGGATCGTCGTGGGCTGACAGGCCCGGCACATCTCTCCTGTGGGAGCCTCCCACAGGAATTCCCGTGCTTCTTACTTCTTGCGCATCCGCATCAACTCCGGCAACCCGATCTTGAGCAGCCGCGCCGTCCGGCTCTTGGCCAGCTCTTCGATGCCTTCATGCTCAGTCAGGCGCGCCAATTGCGCCGCCATGTTCATCACCAAGGCTTCGCGGGAGTAAACCCCGCCACCGAGCTGGTAGGCCGCCGCAATCAGCTGTCGCAGCTCCAGAGGCAGGCGCCAGCGCGTACGTAGGGCCGAACCGTACGCCGCGCCAAATTCGGCGAGCGCTTCGCCCACCTCCTCCTGCTCGTCCAGCTCGCCACCGGCCTGCTTCCACTCCTGCAAGCAACGCAGCAACGCCAGATCACCCAGGCGATGCAACATGCCAGCGCAATAGCAGCGCGCCTGATCCAGATCCAGCAGCCGCGCCAGCGTCCGGGCGTATTCGGCCGTGTGCAGCGACAGGTCCCAATAACGCTCGGCGTAGTCCGCTAAATATGGATCACTGAGTTTGGCGCTGCGCTTGAGGGCCAGGCCCAGAATCAGGTTCATGCTTTGCCCGGTGCCCAAACGCTGCAGCGCCTGAGCCAGGGTTTGCACTGCGGCGCCATGGTGCTGGGCCGCGCTGTTGGCAGCGGCGATCAGCACAGCGGTGATTTGCGGGTCTGTGCGGATCTCGTCTTCCAGTTTTGTCAGATCGAGGCCGTTGGGATTGAGGCTGCGCTTGACCGCCAACTGCACGTCCGTCATCAGCGGCGCACCCTCCGCCAGTTCACGACGGCGCTCCAGATACACCGACAAGGTCATGCCCGGCGCCAACGACGGCACCTCACACGAGACTTCCTCACCGGCGTTGAGCAGTAAATCCTGCAAACGATGGGTCAGGCTTTCCATGTTCAGCGGTTTGGTCAGGTACGCGGCAGGCGCCAGCGGCAGGGCTTCGCGCACACTGGCGCTGTCGTTGCGGCTGCTCATCAGAATGAAGGGCAACGGTGGATTGCGTTTGCGCTGACGAACACTGCGCAACACATTCAGGCCGTCGACACCGGGCAGTTCCCAGTCGACGATCACCAAGTCATAAGGGTTGGCCGCCAGCAGCTCCAGCGCTTGTTGGCCGTCGGCGCACAGATCCAGCCGCGCGTCGCAACGTACATTCAACAAGACTTCCTTGAGCAGGTCCCGTGACCACGGGTCAGCCTCGGCGATCAGCACTCGTGGAACGGCGGGTAAATTGACGACTGTCATACGGCTCTCCCTGGCAATGCCTGAACCTTAGCGAATGCTGGCCTTGCGATACAGCGCTAATACGCGGGTTATATTTCGGTTGGCATAAAAAAACCCGCCGAAGCGGGTTTTTTGTCGATCAGGTCACACTAAGCGATCACAGCTCGGAGAAGCACTCTTCGATGATCGCCAGACCTTTGTCCAGTTGCTCGTCCGGCGAGGTCAGCGGTACCAGGACGCGCAGAACGTTGCCGTAGGTGCCGCAGGACAGCAGGATCAGGCCTTTGTCGCGAGCCTTGGCCACAACCGATGCCACAGCGGCAGCGTTCGGCTTGTGGCTGTCGCCGTTTTCGAACAGCTCGACAGCGATCATCGCGCCCAGGGCACGGACTTCGCCGATGACCGGGTACTTGGCCTGGATGGCCTTCAGACCAGTGACCAGACGCTCGCCGACAGCCTTGCAGCGGTCCAGCAGGTGCTCTTCTTCGAACACTTCCATCACGGCCAGGGCCGCGGCGCAAGCGATCGGGCTACCGGCGTAGGTGCCGCCCAGGCCGCCTGGAGCGATGGCGTCCATGTATTCGGCCTTGCCACACACACCGGCCAGCGGGAAGCCGCCAGCGATGGATTTGGCGAAGGTGGTCAGGTCGGCAGCAACGCCCATCTGTTCCATGGCGAAGAAGGTGCCGGTACGGCCAGCGCCAGTCTGTACTTCGTCAGCGATCAACAGGATGCCGTGCTGGTCGCACAGGGCACGCAGACGCTTCATGAATTCTTTAGGCGCAACGTAGAAACCACCTTCGCCCTGAACCGGCTCGATGATGATCGCTGCGATGTCACGTGGCTCAGCGTCGTTCTTGAAGACGCGCTCGATGCTGGCGATCGAATCGTCGATGCTCACACCGTGCAGTTCGTTCGGGTACAGAGCGCGGAACACGCCGCCTGGCATCAGGCCCATGCCGGCCGAGTAAGGCACGACTTTACCGGTCAGGCCCAGGGTCATCATGGTGCGACCGTGGTAAGCGCCGGTGAAGGCGATCACGCCGGCACGGCCAGTAGCGGCACGGGCGATTTTCACGGCGTTTTCTACGGCTTCGGAACCGGTGGTCACCAGCAGGGTTTTCTTGGCGAAATCACCTGGCACCTTGGCGTTGATTTTTTCGCACACTTCTACGTACGGCTCATAGGCCAGAACCTGGAAGCAAGTGTGGGTCAGCTTGTTCAGCTGTTCGGTCACGGCAGCGATGATTTTCGGGTGCACGTGGCCGGTGTTCAGTACGGCGATGCCGCCGGCGAAGTCGATGAACTCGCGACCTTCAACGTCGGTCACGGTAGCGTTCTTCGCGGACTCGGCGAAGATCGGGTGAATCTGGCCAACACCACGTGGAACTGCATTGGTACGGCGGGCCATCAAAGAAGCGTTAGTCTTGCTCATAAAGTCCTCATTCGCCGCTCATCGGGCGGCGTGGTTCAAGGAAAATGCAGCGGGGAGTCAACGGTGGCAGCATGCGATGATCGACTGCCACGGCGTTCCCGGCCACAGAGAAAATTCCGGTTTGAAGCAACGCAAAGGGACAGCGCTCTCGTGCCCTTTGCGCTTGAAGCAATGCCTCGCCGGGCTTAGATGCCCAGGCAGAGGTATTTGATTTCCAGGTAATCTTCGATGCCGTACTTGGAGCCTTCACGACCCAGGCCCGAGGCCTTGATGCCGCCGAACGGCGCGACTTCGTTGGAGATCAGCCCGGTGTTGACGCCGACCATACCGTATTCCAGGGCTTCAGCCACACGGAACACACGGCCCAGGTCGCGAGCGTAGAAGTACGAGGCCAGACCGAACTCGGTGTCGTTGGACATCGCGATCACTTCGGCTTCGTCTTTGAAGCGGAACAGCGGCGCCAATGGACCGAAGGTTTCTTCCTTGGCCACGGCAGCGTTCTTCGGCACGTTGGTCAGGATGGTCGGCTCGAAGAAGTTGCCTTCCATCGATTTGCCGCCGGCCAGTACGGTAGCGCCTTTGGCAACGGCGTCAGCGATGTGCTCTTGCACCTTGGCGACAGCTTTTTCGTCGATCAGCGGGCCAGTGGTGGTGCCGTCTTCCAGACCATTACCGATCTTGAGTTTGGCCACAGCCACTTTCAGTTTCTCGGCGAACGCGTCGTAGACCGAATCCTGAATGTACAGACGGTTAGCGCAGACGCAGGTCTGGCCGTTGTTGCGGTACTTGGAAATGATCGCGCCTTCGACGGCCTTATCCAGGTCCGCGTCGTCGAACACGATGAACGGCGCGTTGCCGCCCAGTTCCAGGGACACTTTCTTGATGTCCTTGGCGCATTCCGACATCAGTTGACGACCGATTTCGGTCGAACCGGTGAAGGACAGTTTGCGTACGATCGGGTTGCTGGTCAGCTCGCTGCCGATGTCGCCGGCGCTGCCGGAAACAACGCTGAACACGCCAGCAGGAATGCCGGCACGCTGAGCCAGTTCAGCCAAAGCGAATGCGGAGAACGGAGTTTGCGAAGCAGGCTTGAGCACCATGGTGCAACCGGCGGCCAGGGCCGGGCCGGCTTTACGGGTGATCATCGCGGCCGGGAAGTTCCACGGGGTGATTGCAGCGGTCACGCCGATAGGCTGCTTGATCACGATCAGGCGCTTGTCTGGCTGGTGGCCCGGAATCACGTCACCGTAGATGCGCTTGGCTTCTTCGGCGAACCACTCGATGAAAGAAGCGGCGTAAACGATTTCACCCTTGGCTTCGGCCAATGGCTTGCCTTGTTCCAGAGTCATCAGGCGAGCCAGGTCGTCCTGGTTCTCGATGATCAGTTCGAACCAGCGACGCAGCTTGTTCGCGCGTTCCTTGGCGGTCAGTGCACGCCAGGCCGGCAGCGCTTTGTCAGCGGCTTCGATCGCACGGCGGGTTTCGGCAGCGCCCATTTTCGGCACGGTGCCCAGAATTTCGCCCGTTGCCGGGTTGTTGACCTTGATCGTCTGACCATTGTCCGCATCTACCCAAGCGCCATCGATGAAGGCTTGTTGGCGGAACAACTGGGTGTCTTTAAGCTGCATGTCGGCTTTCCTTAACAGCACCGCGCACGCGCGGAGCAAATTATGATTGTAGAAAGGCGCCTCAGTAGGCTGCCGTCAGGGAAATCATTCACCGGGCTGAAGCACATAAATAGCGCACTGATTGAACTCGTGCGGTTCAGCACCCAGACAAGAGCGTTTGAAATCTCAAACGAATCCTAGGATCAAAGGGGGTAAAGGACAATAGGGCGTTCGAAAAAAAGAACGAAAACGCCGCATTTGCCTATTTTTTCTGATCAACGTAGCAAACACAGGTTACGCTTTGGAAAAACGCAGGCGATTCAGCAGCATGGACGCCCGCAGTGCATATGAGTATCATGGCGCCCGCATTGCACCAGTAGCTCAGCTGGATAGAGTACTGCCCTCCGAAGGCAGGGGTCGTGGGTTCGAATCCCGCCTGGTGCACCATACGTAGAAACGAGAAAGCCCCGGATCGTAAGATCTGGGGCTTTTTTGTGCCTAGTACAAAGGGAATGCCGAGCGCAATTATTGAGGGCCTGAGTTGTTCGGTATATCCGAACGACTGGCGATAGAAAAAACCGCCGAAGCGGTTTTCTCATTCAGTCGTCCAGTCAAACTCGTCGTATTCATCGTCCTCGTCTTCCTCAAAGAATTCCTCTTCAAGGTCGTCGTCTTCAGCCACGGTTTCTTCCGGCTGATTCAGCAGAAACTCCTTACGACTCTCGGTAACCGCTCGCCGCAGTTCCTCGCCCTTTTCCGGGCAGTTGAGCATTTGGGCGATGCGGTCGATTTTTTTTGTCACGGCATCCTCCAACGCATCGACTATGACCCGATAGTGCGCGCTTTCGGGCCTTGATGCCAAATCGTCGAGCGTTGTGCCGATCAGTTTTTCCGCAAATCCTTGAGCCGAGCGGCGAGGTTTTCGTCGGGAAAGCGTTTGTGCAGGTCGGCTAATAGTTTATCGGCCGCTTGCTTGTGCCCGGTTTTTTGCAGGCGGAGCACTTCGCGTAGCTGATCATCCAGAGACTTCACCGGCGCAGCGGCGCGCTTGCTGATTTTGGCTTCTTCAGCCAACTCCGAGTTGAAGGCTTCGCTTTGTGCGGGCGCAGCAACGTCGGCCATCGGCGCTACAGGTGCCGGGGCTGCCAAGGAACGAGCAGCCGCCGCAGGAGCTTCTGTGAACTCCTTTTTGGCCTGTGGCGCGGAGGCTTTAGGGGCGAAGTCGTAAGTCGGCGTTTGTTCCGGCGAACGCTGCACCAGCGCCAACATCAGGGCCACGCCGACCAGGCTGGCGAACGCCACTTGCCAACGGGGTTTCTGGCGGGCTTGCACCCAGCGTTGCCACAGGCTCGGTTGCCGCACCGGAACTTCATGATGTGCGGCGCCCAGGATGAATGAGTCCAGATGGGCTGGCGGCTCACCTGCCGCATGTTCACGAAAATGCTTCACCATTTCGTCTTCGGGCGTAGGACGGGCGTCAGTCATGTCAGTACCTCCTCGGCCAGCAGCCGACGCAATTTTTGCTGGGCGTAACGCAAACGGCTCTTGACGGTTTCCAGCGGGGTTTCGATGAGGGTGGCGATTTGTGGCAGGTCGAGTTCGCCGTGGGCCCGTAATAGAAACACTTCACGCTGGTCGGCGGGCAGGTTTTGCAGGGCGGTTTCGAGGCGTTGGCTGTCGCGACTCAGGCTCAGCAATTGCTCGGGATCTGCAGCATTGTCGATCACCGCGTGAGCCTGTTCGTCATAGCTGTCGTGCAAGGGATTGTGGATTCCGTGTTTGCGCCAATGATCGATCAGGCGGTTGCGGGCAATCTGGTAGAGCCAGGTACGAAAATTCGCCCGGCCCTGTGGCTGACTGGTGCTGCGGATCAAGCTCAGCCAGGTGTCCTGATAAACCTCTTCCGCCAGCTCGGCCTTGCCACTGAGGCCGAGCAGGAAGCGATAGAGCCCCTGGCGGTGACGGGCGTATAAAATCTCGAACGCCGGCCCGTCCCCCGAGCGATAGCGCGCCAGTAGTGATTCATCGCTCGCTTCAGCGGCTGACATATCAGTTGTAGCCTCCCTTGAGCGGCTGACTATTGGATGCCGTGGTGGTGCGCAGACTTTGCGCCAGCTCCACCAATTGCACGAACTCGCTGCGCAAACCGAATCGATCTTCGCCCCGTGCGTCACGGGCCAGCGCTTCGGTGTCTTTGAGGCTGAATTCGCCGGTGTAGCGCCCGTCCTTGAGCTGCTGGGAGAACGCCGCCACCGCCGCCGCAAAGCGCAGATCGTCGCTGGGTTTGCCAATCGGAGTGTTGACGATCCGGCGTTCGATCAAGCGACTATTCCCACCTTCCGGTAACTGATAACGCACACGCAGCATCGCCAACTCGCCGTTTTTATCAGCCACAGCGACGCCCGATTTACCGTAGCGCAGCGGCTCCAACCAACCCTTCTCTCCCGCTGGGACAATTTCGTACAGCGCCGTCACCGTGTGTCCCGCACCGATTTCGCCGGCATCGACTTTGTCGTTGCTGAAATCCTCACGCTTCAACGCGCGGTTTTCGTAGCCGAGCAAGCGGTACTCACTGACCTGCGACGGGTTGAACTCCACTTGCAGCTTCACATTTTTCGCTACCACGGCGAGGGTCGAGCCGAGCTGATCCACCAGCACCTTGCGCGCCTCGCGCAGGTTGTCGATATAGGCGTAGTTGCCATCGCCGGCATCGGCCAGTTGTTCCATCATGTGTTCATTGTAGTTATCCACACCAAAACCCAGGGTGGTCAGGGAAACGCCGGTCTTGCGTTTATCCACAGCCATTTGCTTGAGGCTGTCGAAGTCGCTGATGCCGACGTTGAAGTCTCCGTCCGTGGCGAGCAGGACACGGTTGATGCCGTTGGGGATAAACGCCTGTTGCGCCTGTTGATAAGCCAGTTCGATACCCGATGCCCCGGCGGTGGAGCCGCCTGCGGTCAATTGGTCGATGGCTGTACGAATCTTCGCTTTTTCCCGTCCGGACGTGGGCTCCAGCACCACGCGCGATTCGCCGGCGTAGACCACCAACGACACCCGGTCCTGCTCACGCAATTGATCGACCAGCAATTTCAGCGTGCTTTTCACCAGCGGCAGACCTTCGCGGCGATCCATCGAACCGGACACGTCTACCAGGAACACCAGATTCGCCGGGCCAGTTCCGCGACTGCACGGTCCGACGCTTTGATACCGATGCGCAGCAAGCGGGTATGCGGACTCCACGGCGACGCTGCCAGTTCAGTGGTCACGCCGAAGGGCGAGCCATCAGTCGGCAAGGCGTAGTCATAAGTGAAGTAATTGACCATTTCCTCCAGCCGCACCGCGCCTTCCGGTGGCAGGCGACCCTGATTGAGCAAGCGGCGGACGTTGGCGTAAGCGCCCGTGTCGACGTCAGCGCTGAAGGTCGAGACCGGCGTTTCGGCAACGCTGTGGATCGGGTTATCCGCCAACGCTTGATACTGCTCTCGCTGTTCATCGCGATAGCCCTGTGGATAAAACTCACCGGCAGGCATCGGCGCGAAACTGGCGACAGGGGCCGCAAGCACGCTGCGCTTGGCCATCGATGCATCGGCCGCGACCCTCTCGTGCTGCACCAACGCTTCGGTTTTCAACTCAGGTTGGGCCGGTGGCGGCACCGCTGCAGACTCGGGTTTCGACGAAACTCCGCAACCGGCAATGGCCAGCAGCAACCCGGCGGCGAAACCCTGGGCGGCCGGACGGAGGAAATGCAGAGGGAGGGACATGTGGGCTGACCTCAGGAGGAAATTGATCCATTCATCCTCTGAGACGGGCAGCCCTTTCGATTCGGGTTAAGTCGCGCTGAATATTTTTCAGCGGTGATAACGCCGTACCACGCTGCTGTTTTTCAGCACATGGCCTTTGATTTTTTCCAGAAATTGCGCACGGGTCAGGCCGGCCGGTAAAGCATCGGGCGCCAGATCCAGGGCGTAGATCTGGATAATGTAATGGTGCGCGCTGTCACCAACGGGCGGGCAAGGGCCGACATAACCGGTGGTACCTTTGCTGTTGGTGCCGCCCACGCCTTCAAGCGCGGATTTGGCGCCGACACCGGAAGCAATCTGATGGGTGCCGGCCTTGATTCCGTAATGCACCCAGTGATCGACGCCCTGGCCTTTCTGTCCATCCGGGTCGTGCATGACGATGGCGTAGCTGAGGGTGCCTGCGGGGCCGGCGTTCCAGGCCAATGCCGGTGAAACGTTGTGCCCGCCGCAGCCCGGCGCATCACTGGCCGCAGCCGAAGTGAACAAGCGGTCATCTGAAACACCCGGGATGTTCAGGGTGAAACGCTCCTGGGCGGCGTGTGCCGGAAGTTGCACGCAAAAGGCGAGGGCTACGGCCGCGAGCCAAGGTTTCAGTGAGGTCAATCGGGTCATTCCGGAGCACCTTGTGCGTGTTGGGCCGTCGTCGGCGTGCAAACTATAGCCGGACCGTTCGCGCGTTGGCAGTGGCATTTGGATGAACCTCGCGTTACGCGCCAGACTCTCTAGAGAAACGCCTGTCTGGAGAGCGATCATGACCTTGCATCGCGTCGCCCGTTTTACCGACGTCTCCGAAAACCGTGGCCTGGAAGTCCGCATCGACGACAGTAAAATCCTGCTGCTGAAAGTCGGCGACCAATTGCGCGCCTATCAAGGCGAATGCCCTCACGCCGGGGCGCCGCTGGCCGAGGGCGCACTCTGCAATGGGCGCCTGACTTGCCCGTGGCACAAGGCCCAGTTTCGCATCGAGGATGGCGGATTATGTGAGCCACCCGCTCTGGACAGCCTCAAGCGTTATCCGCTTGAGGTGCGTGATGGCGAGGTCTGGGTGGGCGACCAACCGCTGCAGGATGCTCACACCCCGCCCGCCGATGACGAGCGCACCTTTGTGATTGTCGGTGCCGGCGCCGCAGGCACGGCGGCGGCCTCGGCGCTGCGCGAAAAAGGCTTCGGCGGCCGGGTGCTGTTGATCGATCGCGAAGCCGGGGCCGGTTACGACCGTACGGTGCTGAGCAAATTCGTGATTGCCGGCGAGATGCCAACGGAAGAAGTCCCGTCGCTGCGTGATGACGACTTTTACCGCGAGCAACGCATCGAGCGTATCAATGCCGAAGTGATGAGCCTCGACGCCACCAACCGCACACTGCGACTGACTGACGGCCAATCGCTCCAATATGATGCGGCTCTGTTGGCGACTGGTGGTACGCCAAAACCATTGGAACTGCCCGGCGCAAACCTGCCGCAAGTGTTCGTCTTGCGCTCAAGGGCTCATGCGCAGCAGATTCTCGACAGCGCCAAGCCCGGTCAGCGCGCAGTGATCATCGGCGACAGCTTCATCGCCATGGAGTCCGCTTCATCCCTGCGCCAGTACGGCCTTGACGTCACGGTTCTGGCCCGTCAGCCAGTGCCGTTCGCCAAACAATTCGGCGAAACCATCGGCAAAGCAATTCTTGCCCTGCATGAAGCCAATGGCGTGGTGTTGCGCACCGATGGCGAAGCCACACAGATTGAAGGAACGAACAAGGTCGAAGCGGTGCTGTTGGATAACGGTCAGCGATTATCGGCGGATCTGGTGCTGGTGGGGATCGGCGTCACCCCGGCAACCGCGCCGTTCGCTGATCTGCCGCAGGAAAAAGATCATTCGCTGCGCGTCGATGGCGGTATGCGTGTGACCGATGGACTCTGGGCCGCCGGCGACATCGCCACCTTCCCGCTCAACGGCCAGCCCCGGCGCATCGAACACTGGCGCTTGGCCCAGCAACAGGCGCGTATTGCGGCCGCGAACATGCTGGGTGGCGATGAACACTACCTCGACGTACCGTACTTCTGGACCTGGCACTTCGGCAAGAATTACGACTACCTGGGCCACGCCGAAGCCTGGGATGAAGTCGAGTTCAAGGGTGATCCGTTCAAGCCCCCCTTCATCGGGCTGTTCGGCAAAAACGGCGTGGTAACCGCCGTCGTAGCGTGCGAAGAAGAGCGGACCATGGCGATGCTCGCCGAGCGGATGAAACAGCCGCTGCCAGTGGATGAGGCGTGGCGGATGATTCGCGATTGAAGCCAGACAGCAAAACGCCCGGCATCCGCATTGCGCAGTAGTCGGGCGTTGCTGGCTTACGCCTCGGTATTACTGGACTTCGCCAGCGCCGCCGAATTTGCTCATCAGGAAACCGGCAAACTCTTCGACGGTCATTTTCTGGCCGTTGAAGTCCACCTGATTGTTGGCGTAATGCAGTTTGGTCACGATGTTGTTGCCGTCCAGTTTTGCCAACTGGCTACCAACGGCCATGCTGCTGAACATGTCGGCGGTGGCGGTGGCCTGATCAGCGATGAGTTTGGCGTCGGTCTGGCCGTCGATTTGCGATTGCACGGTGAGCACGTCGACGATCATCGGCTTGGACACTTGCAGATTGAAGTCCAGCAATGCGACCAGCTGTCTGGCCAATTGGTCGGCCGGCAGGTCGATCGTTTGCGGCTTGGTCAGGTCAAGTACCAGGTTGGCGCGGCTTTCGCCATTGGTGGTATTGAACGACAGGTTCTCCAGCGCCACCTGCGGGCCGGCAGCGAGCAACTTCTCCAGATTGGTTTTGAGCTGTGCCTCTTCGGCTTCGGTCAGGTTCAGTTCCGGCGTTGGCAAACCAGCCTCGGCAGCCTCAGCGGCGGCCTGCTCGTAGGGTTGCAGCTTGGTCTGGTAAATCTGCATCAACGCCATCGTGGCGGGGATGTCGAGATTCTTCAGGCTCAGGGCCATCTGCGCAGAACCAACGGCCTTGCCGTTCAGGGACACTTCACCGACTTTGTAATCGGCACGCCCGGAAGCGCTGGTGCCCGACTCCGCGGTCTGGTTCTTCATTTCGAAGTTCTTGAAGCCCAGCACCGACTGTTTCGGGCCGAAAGTGGTTTTGCTGTTGCTCAACTCAACGGTGTTGTCGCCGGTGTAGTAACCGTAGGTGCTTTTGGTCAGGTTGCTGGCCAGGGTCAGGCCACTCAACTCGACCTGCACCGGCGCCTGATCTTCCGAAACGGTGGTCAGCTTCAGGCTGTCCATGTAGCCATCGGCCTTGACCTTCTGTGCCTGGGCACTGGCCGCAACGTCGAGCTTCAGACCGGAAAATTTCAGGCTGGACTTGTCGTCCAGGGCCGTTTCCAGTGGCAGCAACTCAAGCGTGCCGTTAGTGGAGTTGTCGTAGCCGATATTGACCACGCCGGTAAGCGGCGAAGCGCCCTTGGTGGCGGCGAACCATTTCTCGGTGAGCGGAGTCTTTTCCAGTTCGTAATGACTGGTGGCCATGACCGGCAACCACTTCAGCGACAGCAGGCGCGAGAACGGCAGCGGACCGTGTTCCAGGTGGTCGACGAACAGCAACTCGACCGGCGCCTCGCCGAACATTTCACCTTCGCCCTTGAGGCGATAGTGCGCGGTGCTGCTGAATACGTGACGTTCCAGCGAGACCAGCTCCAGCGTGGCCGTGCCTTTGTGCCCGACCAGCGCAGCCTGCAATTGCTGGTTGGCGTCGGCAAGGGAAGTGTTCAATACGCTTTCGATTTTGGTGCCGGTGTACCAGGCACCGCCGACGCTGATGGCCCCGATGGCGACCACAATTCCCAGAAGCACGCCTGCTGATTTATTCATGTATGACCCGTTCAATGTCCGTTGTTGAAGGTGTGGTCGTCTTCCCTGAACCCAGACGGGTTGCGGTCACGACTGCGCTTGAAGTGGGTTGCAGATTAGCATCAGGCGCGCGGGGTGGCCCAATGATTAAAGGTTAAAGAGTGTCTGTGAAGTTGTGTCGGATACAAAAGATCGCAGCCTTCGGCAGCTCCTTCAGGTATATG
>NZ_JBSVXD010000131.1:0-16386 GCF_054070755.1 Pseudomonas sp. SDO5591_S426
CGTCAAGATTAAATTCCGAAACCCCAATTGCGAAAGCAGTTGGGGTTTTGTTTTGCCCGCAGGAAAGTTCGTACAACAACCTCGGACAGGTCCACGCTGTCACAGTCTCCCGACAATGCTAAGGTTCGGCCCTAGCATTTGTATTTTCCAAGGAAGCCTTTATGCCGGACGCGACGTCCCTCAGTGCTGGTTTTATGGTGGTTCACGGCAACCGCCTGGACGAATTGCGCAGCCTGGTGGTCAGCTGGATGCGGCGTTATCCGTTGGCTCCCTTGGAAAATGAAATCGCCCTGGTGCAGAGCAACGGAATAGCCCAATGGCTAAAGTTGGCACTGGCCGAAGACGCTGAAGATGACGACATGGGCGGCTGCGGAATCGCCGCCGCCATCGACGTGCAGCTACCCGGTAGCTTCATGTGGCAGCTTTATCGCATGGTCTTGGGGCGTGATGAAATTCCAGTCAAATCGCTGCTCGACAAAGCCCCGCTCACTTGGCGTCTGATGCGCCTGCTCCCGCAGTTGATCAATCAACCGCACTTCGAACCGCTACAACGATTTCTTACCAACGACACTGATCTGCGCAAGCGCTATCAATTGGCCGAACGCTTGGCGGACTTGTTCGACCAGTATCAGGTGTACCGCGCCGACTGGCTCGAAGACTGGGCGGAAGGTCGTCATCAGTTACGCAATGGCAGAGGTGAAACGAAACCGCTGACCTCGGCCAATTGCTGGCAGGCAGAATTGTGGCGCGCGCTGCTACTGGATGTCGGTGACGAAGGTATGGCGCAGAGCCGTGCCGGTGTCCATCAGCGGTTTATCGAGCGCATCAACAGTCTCGACATCGCCCCCGATGGATTGCCCTCCCGAGTGATTGTTTTCGGGATTTCCTCCCTGCCTGCTCAAGCCCTGGAAGCCTTGGCCGGGCTGGCTCGATTCAGTCAGGTTCTGCTGTGCGTCCATAACCCGTGTCGTCACCACTGGGCAGACATCGTCGCCGATAAGGACCTGTTGCGGCATCAGTACAAACGACAGGCTCGCAAGAGCGGCATGCCGGTTGTCCTCGATCCGCAAACCCTTCATCAGCACGCGCATCCATTATTGGCTGTATGGGGCAAGCAGGGGCGCGACTACATCAACCTGCTCGACAGCTACGACGATCCCAACAGCTATCGCTCGGCGTTTCGCGACGGTCGCATCGACTTGTTCAGCGACAGCCTGCCTTTGAACATGCTCAACCAGTTGCAAGACGACATCCTCGAATTGCGTCCATTGAACGAGACGCGCGAACGCTGGCCAGCCGTAGATCTTGAGAAAGATGAGTCGATCCGTTTTCACATCGCTCACAGCGCTCAGCGTGAAGTAGAGATCCTTCACGATCAGTTGCTCGCGCGTTTCAGTGCCGATCCACAATTGCGTCCTCGCGATGTGATCGTGATGGTCCCGGATATCGACAGTTATGCCCCGCATATTCGGGCGGTATTCGGTCAACTGGAACGTAATGATCCACGCTTCATTCCCTTCACGCTGGCTGACCAAGGCCAGCGCGGGCGCGATCCACTGCTGATCGCTGTCGAGCATCTGCTGAAGCTGCCCGATAGTCGTTTCCCGGTCAGCGAGATCCTCGATCTGCTGGACGTTCCGGCGCTACGTGCCCGCTTTGGTGTCGAGGAGCGCGACCTGCCGACACTGCACCGCTGGATTGAAGGCGCTGGCATACGCTGGGGTATGAATGCCGAGCAGCGTGCAGGCCTCGGTTTACCTGAAGCGCTGGAGCAAAACAGTTGGCGTTTCGGCCTGCGACGCATGTTGCTGGGTTATGCCGTCGGCAGTGCCAGCGCTTGTGCCGGAATCGAGCCTTACGATGAGATCGGTGGTCTCGACGCTGCGCTCATCGGCCCGTTGGTTGCGCTGCTGGATGCGTTGGAAGTTGCCCATCAGGAACTCACGCAGCCGGCGTCGCCACAACAATGGAGCCTGCGCTTGCAGGCATTGGTGTCGCTGTTCTTCCAGGCCAGTAACGAGCACGACGACTTCTTGCTGACTCAACTGGAAGAGTTGCGCGAAGCCTGGCTCGAGAATTGTGAATCGGTAGGCCTGCAAGATGAGCTGCCGCTTACTGTCGTCCGTGAAGCGTGGCTTGCCGGTCTTGATCAGGGGCGTTTGTCCCAACGCTTCCTCGCCGGTGCGGTGAACTTCTGCACCTTGATGCCGATGCGAGCGATCCCCTTCAAGCTCGTGTGCTTGCTTGGCATGAACGATGGCGACTACCCGCGTGCGCAACCGCCGCTGGACTTCGACCTCATGGGCAGTGACTACCGCCCCGGCGATCGATCGCGACGTGAAGATGATCGCTACTTGTTGCTCGAGGCGCTGCTGTCGGCACGAGACCAGCTCTATATCAGTTGGGTCGGCCGCAGCATTCGTGATAACAGCGAGCGCCCGGCATCGGTCCTGATCGGCCAACTGCGTGACCACCTTGCCAGTGGCTGGAGATTGAGCGATGCCGACGAAGACCTGCTTGAATCCATCACTCAAGAGCATCCGCTGCAACCTTTCAGTGCCCGTTATTTCCATGAAGGCGATGAGTTGTTCAGCTACGCCAATGAATGGCAGGTGCTGCACCACGCTACGGCACAAGCGATGGATATCGAGATCCTTGAGCCTCACGTTCAGGAGGAGCCGCTGGGCCTCGGGCAACTCCAGGATTTCATGCGCAACCCGGTGCGGCATTTCTTCAGTCAACGCTTGAAGGTGTTCTTCGAGTCCGCCGAAGAGCCTTTGGCGGATGAGGAGCCCTTTGTGCTCGACGCCTTGCAACGCTATAGCCTCAGCGACAGTTTGCTTGAAGCTGCATTGGCTGATCTGGACGACACCGATCAGGCACTTGAAGCGCAGGCCCGACGTTTGCAAAACAGCGGGTTGCTGCCCATGGCCGGATTTGGCGAATGCCTTCAACGAGAGCTGATCGAGCCGTTACCGGATCTGCTGCAGCGTTACCAGCAGCTTCTGGCTTTATGGCCAACACCATTGACCAGTGCTCTGCCGGTGAGCCTGGAGTTGCATGGCCTGCGCCTTGAAGGTTGGCTCAGCGGCCTGCATCAACGGGCTGATGGTGGTTTGCTTTCCGTCACCACGATCCCCAACAGCATCGGTTCGATCAAGTCGCGTAAATGGCATCGCCTGACGCGGCCCTGGGTCAATCATCTGGTCGCTTGTACCAGCGGTCTGTCGATGACCACGGCGTTGGTGGCCAGTGACGACAGTCTGCTACTCGCTCCAATGGAGGCGGAGTCAGCACGACGGATGCTGGGCGACCTGTTGCAAGCCTGGCAATCCGGTATGCGTCAACCCCTACCGATTGCGGTCAAGACAGCCTTCGCCTGGCTCGGTCAAACCGAACCGGTCAAAGCTGAAGCGGCAGCTCGCAAGGCCTATGAGGGCGATGGATTGACCACGGACGGTGAACGACGCGAAAGCGTTGCGCTGGCTCGTCAATTTGCCGATTACGATGCGTTGGTCGCCGACGAGACTTTCGTCGATTGGTGCAATGCGCTCTACCGACCATTGTTTGAAGCCCCTTGGCGTTCGATGTCCAGCGAGGAGGCGCGCTCATGACCACCAAGACACCGCTTGCCCTTGCATTCCCGCTGCGCGGAAGTCAGTTGATCGAAGCCAGCGCCGGGACCGGCAAGACCTTCACCATTTCCGCGCTGTACCTGCGCCTGGTCCTTGGTCATGGCGGGGAAGACAATGGTTTCGGGCGTGAATTGTTGCCTCCGCAAATCCTGGTCGTGACCTTCACCGATGCCGCCACGAAAGAGTTGCGCGAGCGTATTCGCACTCGCCTGGCTGAGGCCGCCCGTTTTTTCCGTGATGAAACCCCGGCACCCGACGGCCTGATTGCCGAACTGCGTGAGCAGTACTTACCCGAGCAGTGGCCCGGCTGCGCCAATCGACTGGACATTGCCGCGCAGTGGATGGATGAAGCTGCCGTTTCGACGATTCACAGTTGGTGCCAGCGCATGTTGCGCGAGCACGCGTTCGACAGTGGCAGCCTGTTTACCCAGACCCTGGAAACCGATCACAGCGATTTGCTCGGTGAAGTCCTGCGCGACTACTGGCGTCTGTTCTGTTACCCGATGCAGGGCGATGCGCTGAATTGGGTGCGTAGCAATTGGGGTGGCCCGGCGGCGTTGCTGCCGCGCGTTCGCGGACTGTTTGCCAGCGAGCGCGACAACGTTGAAGGCAAAGAACCTGCCGAGCTGATCACCGAGTGTTTGCAGGAACGACGGGTCGCATTGCTGGAACTCAAGATGCCTTGGCGGCAATGGGCTGATGAATTGCTCGCCATCTGCCACGAAGGCGTCGCGAGCAAGAGTGTCGACGGTCGCAAGATGCAGGCGCGTTACTTCGAGCCCTGGTTCGAGAAGATCAAAGCCTGGGCAGAAGACGAATCCCTTGAGCAACTGGACATCGGTACCGGCTTCACGCGGCTGACTCCCGACGGCATGGCGGAAGCCTGGAAGAAAGGCGACGTCCCCAACCATCCAGGGCTGGACGCAATGCCTGCTCTGAAAGCCTGTCTTGATGGTTTGCCGACACCGGATGCCGCTGTGCTGCAACACGCCGCCCATTGGGTCGGCGCACGGTTTGAGGAAGAAAAGCGTCGTCGTGCGGAAATGGGCTTCGACGACATGCTTCTACGCCTCGATGCAGCATTGCAAGCCGATGGTGGCGAGCGCTTGGCGACCTTGATCCGCGAACAGTTTCCGGTGGCGCTGATCGACGAATTCCAGGACACCGACCCGGTGCAGTACCGGATCTTCGAGAGCATCTATCGCATCGAAGACAACAATCCCGAGAGCGGCCTGTTCCTGATCGGTGATCCGAAGCAGGCGATCTACGCCTTCCGCGGCGCCGACATCTATACCTACCTGCGCGCCCGTCAGGCGACTTCTGGTCGCTTGCATACGTTGGGCACCAACTTCCGATCCAGTCACGGCATGGTCAGCGCCGTGAACCATGTGTTTGAACGCGCCGAGACTCGCGAAGCGGGGCGCGGAGCATTCCTGTTCCGTGAGCGCAATGGCGATAACCCCGTGCCGTTTTTGCCCGTCGAGTCCCAGGGGCGCAAAGAGGTTCTGCACATCGACGGTCAGGTCGTGCCCGCGCTCAACATTTGGCACTTGCCTGCCGAGCAGCCATTGTCCGGCGCGGTGTATCGACAACAATTGGCTGCCACGTGTGCCAGCGAAATCACCGCATTGCTCAACGGTGGGCAACAGGGTCGGGCCGGGTTTGTGCGGGACGGCAAGGATTTCCGAGGGCTGCTTCCCGCGGATATCGCGATCCTGGTTCGCGATGGCAAGGAAGCGCAGGCCGTGCGTGCCGAGCTCTCTGCGCGCGGTGTGCGCAGCGTCTATCTGTCGGACAAGGATTCGGTGTTCGCTGCCCAGGAAGCTCACGATGTGCTGACGTGGCTCAAAGCCTGCGCCGAACCGGATGTCGAACGTCCCCTGCGCGCCGCATTGGCCTGCATCACGCTGAATCTTTCGTTGCCGGAACTGGAGCGACTCAATCAGGACGAATTGGCCTGGGAAGCACGGGTCATGCAGTTCCGCGGCTATCGCGAGATCTGGCGCAAGCAGGGCGTGCTGCCCATGCTGCGCCGCTTGCTGCATGACTTCCAGTTGCCCCAGGCATTGATCGCGCGCAGCGATGGCGAGCGGGTGTTGACCAACCTTTTGCACCTTTGCGAATTGCTGCAACAGGCCGCCGCCGAGCTGGATGGCGAACAAGCGCTGATCCGTCATTTGTCCGAGCATCTGGCGCTGTCCGGTCAGGCCGGCGAAGAGCAAATCCTGCGTCTGGAAAGTGATGAGCAACTGGTCAAGGTCGTGACCATCCACAAGTCCAAGGGGCTTGAATATCCTTTGGTGTTCCTGCCGTTCATTTGCTCGGCGAAACCCGTGGATGGCAGCCGCTTGCCGCTGCATTACCACGACGCCACCGGCAAAGCCCAAGTGACCTTGAGCCCGACCGCCGAGTTGATTGCCCTGGCCGATGATGAGCGACTGGCGGAAGACCTGCGCTTGCTTTATGTAGCCCTGACACGGGCGCAACATGCCTGCTGGCTGGGGGTGACGGACCTCAAGCGTGGCAATAACAACAGCTCGGTGCTGCATCTTTCGGCGTTGGGTTATCTGTTGGGTGGCGGCGCAGCATTGAGCGAGTCTTCGGGACTCACTCGTTGGCTGCAAGACCTGCAACAGGACTGTCCTGCGCTGGGCTACGGCGAAATGCCTGAAGCTACGGCTGAGCATTACCAGCCACCGCAGAACGAAGCGGCCTTGCTTGCCCCGTTGATTCCGAAACGCAAGGCCAGCGAAAACTGGTGGATCGCCTCTTACAGCGCCCTGCGCCTGAGCGACAACCTGAGCATCGGCAGTGATGAAGCGCCCGAGAGTCCACAGGCACAGAAGCTCTTCGACGATGAGCGTCTCGATCCGCAGGCTCCCCGGGAGATGGTTGCCGGCGGCGCGGATATCCATCGATTCCCCCGAGGTCCGAATCCGGGCACCTTTCTGCATGGCTTGCTCGAATGGGCTGGCGACGAAGGTTTCGGCGCCACGCCGCAGGCCGTGGAGGACGCCATCGCCCGTCGCTGTAATCGTCGCGGCTGGGAAGGCTGGATAACCACGCTCAGCGACTGGCTGCAGCATTTGCTGAAATCACCGCTGCCTGTAGGTGTCGGGCAATCCCCGGTGATGCTTGAGCAGCTGACCCAATACCAGGTCGAAATGGAGTTCTGGTTCGCCAGCCACAAGGTCGATGTACTCAAACTCGATGCGCTGGTGTGCCAATACACGCACAACGGCGTTGCCCGGATGGCTGCCGAACCGGTATTGCTCAACGGCATGTTCAAGGGCTTCATCGACCTGACGTTCGAACACGAGGGCCGCTACTACGTCGCCGACTACAAATCCAACTGGCTCGGCATTGACGACCTGGCCTACACCGAGCAAGCCATGGAGCAGTCGATCCTCGACAATCGATACGACTTGCAATACGTGCTGTACCTGTTGGCCCTGCATCGCCAGCTCAAGGCCCGACTTGCCGATTACGATTACGACCGGCATGTCGGCGGCGCGTTGTATCTGTTCCTGCGCGGTACGCGCGCGCCCAGTCAGGGCGTGTATTTTGCCCGTCCGCCGAGAGAGCTGATCGAGCGACTGGATCGGATGTTTCAAGGTAAACCGGAGCCGAAGGCCGAACCGGCGTGGGAACAGGGAGTATTGCTATGAGCCGCACCTTCGCCGATCTGTTGCCCACGCCGTTGGCTTCTGACAGCCTGGCCGACCTCGCCCCGTTGAATCGCGCCGACGATCTGCTGCTGTTGCTCACGCGTTGGGTCGAGCGTGGCTGGTTGCGCGCGCTGGACAAAGCCTTCGTTGCCTTCCTTCATGAACTGGCACCGGATGATGATCCGTTGGTGTTGCTGGCGGCGGCTTTGACCAGTCACCAATTGGGCCATGGGCATGTCTGCCTGGATCTGTTCGAGACTTTGAAAGAACCGGACTTCGCCCTGTCGCTGCCACCGGAAGGTGATCTGCAGAGTGGCGCGATGTTGCTGCCCTCTCAATTGCTTGAGGCGCTGGACGGCGCGCATTGGTGCAAGGTGCTGGCCTCCAGCAGCCTGGTCGCCCTGGCGGCCGATGGGCGTGAGGCCGCGCAGCAACGACCGTTGGTGTTGTCCGGCAAGCGCCTGTACCTGCGCCGCTACTGGGCATACGAGCGGCGCATCGATCACTCGCTGCGTCAGCGTCTGGCGGAGCACGAAGCAACGCCGGTCGATTTGCTCCAGCGCCTTACCGGTCTGTTCGGTCCGGCCAAACCCGGTGAAGTGATCGACTGGCAGAAACTTGCCTGTGCCCTCGCTACACGTGGCGCTTTCAGTATCGTCACCGGTGGTCCGGGCACCGGCAAGACCACCACGGTCGTGCGTTTGCTGGCGTTGCTCCAGGCACCGGCCGTGGAGGCTGGCAAGCCGCTGCGCATTCGGCTGGCCGCGCCGACTGGTAAAGCCGCAGCGCGCCTGACCGAGTCGATCAGCCAGCAGGTCCAGACGCTGAAAGTCAGCGAAGACGTACGCAATAAAATCCCGTCAGACGTCACCACGGTTCACCGCCTGCTTGGCAGCCGGCCCGGTACGCGACATTTCCGGCACCACGCGGGCAATCGCTTGCCGCTGGATGTGCTGGTGGTGGACGAAGCCTCGATGATCGACCTGGAGATGATGGCGAATCTGCTCGACGCGCTGCCACCTCACGCCCGACTGGTGCTGTTGGGGGACAAGGACCAATTGGCGTCGGTAGAAGCCGGTGCGGTGCTTGGCGATTTATGTCGCGATGCCGAGGCCGGCTGGTACAACCCGCAGACACGCCAGTGGCTGGAGGCGGTCAGCGGCGAAAGCCTGGAGACAAGCGGGTTGCAGGAGGACACCCAGGGCACTCATCCACTGGCCCAGCAAGTGGTGATGCTGCGCCACTCGCGCCGGTTTGGCGAAGGCAGCGGCATTGGCCAATTGGCCCGTTGGGTCAACCAGCAGCAGCCCGAAGAGGCGCGCAAGTTGCTGGCGGCGCGCAGTCACGGCGATGTGTTTTGCCTGTCCCTCAAGAATGAACAGGATCGGGCGCTGGAGCGTTTGTTGCTCGAAGGTCATGGCGATGGACCGCAGGGCTATCGGCATTACTTGAGCCTGCTGCGCAATCAGCGACCAGCGCTCGACAGTCCGCTGGAGGATTCATGCTGGACTGATTGGGCTCGACAAGTCTTGCAAGCCTTCGATGCCTTCCAGTTACTGTGCGCGGTCCGCAAGGGGCCGTGGGGTGTGGAGGGGCTGAACCTGCGCGTGACCGAGGCGTTGCTCAAGGCCCGGCTGATCGATAGCGACCAGCAGTGGTACGAGGGACGGCCGGTGCTGATGACGCGCAATGATTACGGCTTGGGCTTGATGAACGGCGATATCGGCATCGCGCTCAAACTTCCCGAGCGTGATGGACCAGAAGCGGGCAAGCAGGTACTCCGGGTGGCGTTCCCGCGCAATGACGGGCAGGGCGGGGTGCGTTTTGTTCTGCCAAGTCGACTCAATGATGTCGAAACCGTTTACGCCATGACGGTGCATAAATCCCAAGGTTCGGAATTTGCTCATACTGCGTTGATTCTGCCGGATGCCCTGAACCCGGTGCTCACCAAGGAGCTGATCTATACCGGCATCACCCGGGCCAAGGACTGGTTCACCTTGATCGAACCGCGTGCCGGTGTGTTTGAAGAGGCGGTGAGGCGCAAGGTCAAACGCTTGAGCGGGTTGATGCTGGAGCTCAAGGAGGGTGGCGATACCCCGGAGTGAAATACGCGCTGGAATCTGTCCGAAGTGCCATGGTGCGCGGTCTCGCTGGGGTTCCAGCGCTATGCTATCGTTGCGGCATCATTTAGTTACGATCGAAGAGAATCCCTGCATGAAGGTGGCTGTCTGGACGACAGAGCGTGTGATTGGTTGCAAACAAGCACTGCTCGCCGGCCTTCTCTGTTTGTTGTCTGGTGCCGTTTGCGCGCAACCACAAACCCCGCCGAGCATGGCCGATCAGCGTGCCCGGTCGGTTACCCAAGTCGTTCTCGGAATTCTCAGTTACGCCCGTTGGCCGGTTGAGCCAGCACAACTTCGCCTGTGTGTGGTCGGCCCCACCGAATACACCGATGATCTGGTCAAAGGCACGACTCAAGCGACGGGCCGGCCCGTGACCGTGCAACGGCTTTTGGCCGACAACCCATCCATCGCCGGTGAGTGCGATGCGGTGTACATCGGCAAATTGACCAGCGAAGAGCGCAGTCAGCTATTCGCCTCGCTGATCGGACGTCCCGTTCTGAGCATCAGCGAAAGCGACGATCAATGCACCGTAGGCAGTCTGTTTTGTCTGCGAGTCGCTGATGATCAGGTGTCCTTCGAGGTCAATCTCGATTCCGTCGCCCGCAGCGGTGTGCGCATTCATCCGAGCGTGCTGCAATTGTCCCGTCGCAAACCGGCGGCGCCATGAGTTTATTCAAACCGGGTATTCGTCCGAGTCTGCACTCGGTCATCGGTCGCGGTCATTTGATCGTTGCCCTGGTGGGCGTGGCGATGGCCAGTGTTTCACTGACACTGCTGGGCGTTTTAGCCTTGCGGGTGTATGCCGACCACAACCTGCACCTGATCGCGCGCTCGATCAACTACACCGTGGAAGCGGCGGTGGTGTTCAACGACAAAGCCGCCGCCACCGAGGCGCTGGCATTGATCGCCTCCACTGAGGAAGTGGCTGATGCCCGGGTCCTGGATTCACGAGGCCAGTTGCTGGCGCGCTGGCAGCGACCGGAAACCGGATTGCTGACAACCCTCGAAATGCAACTGGCCAAGGCCTTTCTGGAAAAACCCATCAGCATGCCGATCGTTCATCAGGGCCAGGAAATTGGCAGCATTGAACTCACCGGACATGGCGGCAGCCTGATGCGCTTTTTGCTCAGCGGTCTGGTGGGGATTGTCCTGTGCACGGCAATCAGCGCCTGGGTGGCGCTCTACCTGGCTCGCCGGCAGTTGCACAGAATCACTGGGCCATTGCGCAGCCTGGCCTCGGTGGCTCACGCCGCACGCAGCGAGCGAGCCTTTGACCAGCGTGTTCCCGCCGCCGCCATCGCCGAGCTAGACAATCTGGGCAACGACTTCAATGCCCTGCTCGATGAACTCGAGTCTTGGCAGACTCACCTGCAAAGCGAAAACGAAACCCTCGCTCACCAAGCCAACCATGACAGTCTCACAGGCTTGCCGAACCGGGCATTTTTCGAAGGTCGTCTGAAGCGCGCGGTGCGCAACGCCCATAAACTGAATGAGCGGGTGGCCGTGCTGTTTCTCGACAGTGACCGGTTCAAGGAAATCAACGACAGCTTCGGTCATGCGGCGGGCGATGCGGTGCTGGTGGCCGTGGCTGATCGGGTCCGGGCACAGCTGCGCGAAGAGGATTTGGTGGCTCGATTGGGCGGTGACGAATTTGCCGTGCTGCTCACGCCTCTACACAAGACCGAAGACGCCGAGCGGATTGCCGACAAAATCATTGTCAGCATGGAAGAACCGATTTCATTGCCGGACGATAACCAAGTGTTGACCTCACTCAGTATCGGCATCGCCGTGTTCCCCGATCATGGGGCCACACCGGACGCTCTGCTCAATGCTGCCGATGGAGCGATGTATCAAGCCAAGCGCCTTGCCCGAGGCGCACAGCACACGGCAGGGTCGGAGCACTTTGTCGCCGACGTTCAAATCAGGAGCTGATTTTCGTGTTCTCACTTATTCCACAGTCCTTGCGACTTTTTACCATCACGCTATTGATGGCGGTGTTGTCGCTGTCCGGTTGCCAGTCGGTGCCGCAAAAAGGCCTGACCCCGGCGCAGATTGCCGTATTGAAACAGCAAGGTTTCGAGCTGACTGACGAGGGGTGGGCATTCGGTCTGTCCGGCAAAGTGCTGTTTGGCAGTGACGTCGATAGCTTGAATGCGCAGAGCAGCGAAATCGTCTTGCGCATCGGCAAGTCATTGCTGGGTGTCGGGATCGAGCGCGTGAGAGTCGATGGTCACACCGATGCGTCGGGTAAAGAGTCCTACAACGAACAGCTTTCCCTGCGTCGCGCAAAAAGTGTCGGCACGGTGCTGACCGCTGCCGGCATGAAGCAGGAGAACATCCAGTTACGGGGGCTTGGCAGCAGCGAGCCCGTGGCCTCCAATGACACCGCTTCCGGGCGCACTGAAAACCGCCGGGTATCGATCGTGGTGAGTGCTGATTGATCATTTGTACAATTTGTTGTTGTATCAGTTCTGAAACATGACAAAGGTAGGCTCAGGGACCGATCCGAATTTTTCATTTGGTTTTTAATCGTTTTTATCAGCAGGGCGTTTCACAGCTTTGTTGATACTTCGTAGGCGCCAGTTCTCTACATGAAAAAAATAATAAAATTGTGCCGCAATTACGTTTGGAAGCGCTGGCTTCGCCAATATAAATGCAAGTTGGCTGGCGGGGTTTCGTCGCTCAGCGCGAGAACGACTTTGCTGCTTGAAGAAGGCGTTTTGCTTGGCCATGTAGCCATCGACGCCAAACGATTGAGTATCGGTGCCCACACCTATATTCGCAGCGATTGCGTGCTGACTACGGTTTCCTCCATCGGGCGGTTTTGCTCTATTGGCAATAATTGCTTTATCGGCCAGGAAAAAAACACTCACCCCTCGACCTGGCTCAGTTCACATCCCTTCCAGTACACAAACACACGCTTATCCTACGAGCCTGTCGTTGCTAACGTAACTATCGGCGATGACGTATGGATCGGTCACAGCGCCATGATCATGGAAGGGGTCACGGTTGGCACGGGAGCGGTTATCGCGACCCGCGCACTGGTTGTTCACGATGTGCCGCCCTATGCGATAGTCGCCGGCGTCCCGGCGAAAGTGGTCAAGTACCGGCATCCTCCCGAAGTGGCCGCCAGATTGCTGGAAAGCAAATGGTGGGAGTGCGATATGGATTTTCTTCAGGGCTTGTCACTGGACGATCCCGAGGCGGCTTTGCCGGAAATCCTGGGCAAGCATCACGACAACCCGGCCAGCTACAAACAGCTGGAGGTCACACGACGAGGCTGTCGAGTATTGCCCCCTGAATCTCGCCGCGAAGTCGGTATCGAGTCGCTCAATCTACAAACCGCAATTCCCCCGTCTCACCCAGCAATAGCGGGCCATTGAGCTCAGTGACCTCCCTGATGTAATCCCACAACAGGGTAATCCGCTTGAGCTTGCGCAGGTCTTCGCGGCAGTACATCCAGAACTGCCGGGTGATGTTGATTTCTTGCGGCAGTACCGGCAGTAAACGCGGGTCCTGGGCGGCGAGGAAGCAGGGCAGGATCGCCAGGGATCGCCCTTGCTGCGCCGCCACGAACTGCGCGATCACGCTGGTGCTGCGCAAATTGGCGCTGGCGCCGGGGAGCACGTTTGCCAGGTACAGCAGCTCCGAGCTGAAGGCCAGGTCGTCGACATAACTGATAAATGAATGTTTACCCAGGTCTGCCGGGCGGCGGATGGCCGGGTGTTTGTCCAGGTATTCCTGGGTCGCGTAGAGCTGCAAGCGGTAATCACAGAGTTTGCAGCAGACGTACGGCCCGTGTTCCGGACGTTCCAGAGCGATGACAATATCGGCCTCGCGCTTGGACAGGCTGATGAAGTGCGGCAGCGGCAGGATGTCCACCGAGATCGCCGGATAGGCATCGACGAAATGGCTGAGCTGCGGGGTGATGAAAAAGCTGCCGAAACCTTCGGTGCAGCCCATGCGCACATGCCCGGACAACGCCACGCCGGAGCCCGAAACCTGCTCGCACGCCATGTGCAGCGTGCTCTCGATCGACTCGGCATAGCCAAGCAAACGCTGGCCTTCAGCGGTGAGGACGAAGCCGCTGGTCCGGGATTTCTCGAACAGCAAGGTGCCCAACGAAGCTTCCAGCGAACTGATGCGTCGCGACACGGTGGTGTAGTCGACCGCCAGGCGCTTGGCGGCGGTGCTGGCCTTGCGGGTCCGGGCGACTTCAAGGAAAAACTTGAGGTCATCCCAGTTCAGCGAGCCTAAAGACGTGATGTTTTTTTGCATGATGGACCGGCTTTTATGTGCGTTCTTATTAGAAGTTTGCACATCTATACTCCAAAAACAGCCCGACAACCAATTCGCGGCACACGCCTCATCGCAAGGCGACTTTCTCGCCTTGGCTCTCTAGATAACAACAAGTCCAGGAGACCCACATGAACGCATCGCTCACGCCTAACGAAACCACCGTGCAAAAGGTCAAGCTGTTGATCGACGGCCAGTGGGTCGAATCCAAGTCCACCGAGTGGCACGACATCATCAACCCGGCCACTCAGCAAGTGCTGGCCAAGGTGCCATTCGCCACCGCCGAAGAAGTCGACGCGGCCATCAGAGCGGCCCATCGTGCCTTCCAGACCTGGAAGCTGACCCCGATCGGCGCGCGCATGCGCATCATGCTCAAGCTCCAGGCGCTGATTCGCGAACACTCCAAGCGTATCGCCGTGGTCCTGAGCGCCGAGCAGGGCAAAACCATTGCCGACGCTGAAGGCGATATTTTCCGTGGCCTGGAAGTGGTCGAGCACGCCTGCTCCATTGGCAGCCTGCAAATGGGCGAATTCGCTGAAAACGTCGCGGGCGGTGTCGACACTTACACCCTGCGCCAGCCAATCGGCGTGTGCGCCGGCATCACCCCGTTCAACTTCCCGGCGATGATTCCACTGTGGATGTTCCCGATGGCCATCGCCTGCGGCAACACCTTCGTACTCAAGCCGTCCGAACAGGACCCGATGTCGACCATGCTGCTGGTGGAACTGGCTATCGAAGCCGGCATCCCGGCTGGTGTGCTGAACGTCGTGCATGGCGGCAAGGACGTCGTGGACGGACTCTGCACTCACAAAGACATCAAGGCGGTTTCCTTCGTCGGTTCGACCGCGGTCGGTACGCATGTCTATGACCTGGCCGGTAAGCACGGCAAGCGCGTGCAATCGATGATGGGCGCCAAGAACCACGCCGTGGTGCTGCCGGACGCCAACCGCGAACAAGCGCTGAATGCGTTGGTCGGTGCCGGTTTCGGTGCCGCCGGGCAGCGTTGCATGGCCACGTCCGTGGTGGTGCTGGTGGGCGCGGCCAAGCAATGGCTGCCGGACCTGAAAGCGCTGGCGCAGAAACTCACCGTGAATGCCGGCAGCGAGCCGGGCACCGATGTCGGCCCGGTGATCTCGAAAAAGGCCAAGGCGCGGATTCTTGACCTGATCGAAAGCGGCATCAAGGAAGGCGCCAAGCTGGAACTGGATGGTCGCGAGATTTCGGTTCCGGGCTATGAGAAGGGCAACTTTGTCGGCCCGACCCTGTTCTCCGGCGTGACCACCGATATGCAGATCTACACCCAGGAAATCTTCGGCCCGGTGCTGGTGGTGCTGGAAGTTGCCACGCTCGATGAAGCCATTGCCCTGGTCAACGCCAACCCGTTCGGTAACGGCACCGGCCTGTTTACCCAAAGTGGTGCGGCGGCGCGTAAATTCCAGACCGAGATCGACGTCGGCCAGGTCGGCATCAACATCCCTATTCCAGTGCCGGTCCCGTTCTTCAGCTTCACCGGTTCCCGAGGCTCGAAGCTCGGCGACCTCGGCCCTTATGGCAAGCAAGTGGTGCAGTTCTACACTCAGACCAAGACCGTCACCAGCCGCTGGTTTGATGATGACAGCGTCAACGACGGTGTGAACACCACCATCAATCTGCGTTAAGGAGCCGGACATGAAAATCGCTTTTATCGGTCTCGGCAACATGGGCGCGCCGATGGCGCGCAACCTGATCAAGGCCGGCCATTCGTTGCGTCTGGTCGACCTGAACAAAACCGTGCTGGCAGAGCTGGAACAACTGGGCGGCAGCATCAGCGCGTCGGCCCGTGAAGCGGCGCAGGACGCGGAACTGGTGATCACCATGTTGCCGGCTGCCGTGCATGTTCGCGGTGTGTGGCTGGGTGAAGACGGCGTGCTCGCCGGTATCGGCAAAGGCGTGCCGGCGGTGGATTGCAGCACGATTGATCCACAGACTGCCCGTGACGTGGCTGCCGCTGCGGCCAAGCAAGGTGTGGCCATGGCCGACGCGCCGGTTTCCGGCGGCACGGGTGGTGCGGCGGCCGGGACACTGACGTTCATGGTCGGCGCCACCCCGGAACTGTTCGCCACGCTGCAACCGGTACTGGCGCAAATGGGCCGCAACATCGTCCATTGTGGTGAGGTCGGCACCGGGCAAATCGCTAAAATCTGCAACAACCTGCTGCTGGGGATTTCCATGGTCGGCGTCAGCGAAGCCATGGCGCTCGGCGATGCCCTGGGCATCGACACCAAGGTGCTGGCGGGCATCATCAACAGTTCCACCGGACGCTGCTGGAGTTCGGAGATGTACAACCCGTGGCCGGGCATCGTCGAAACGGCGCCGGCGTCACGCGGCTATACCGGTGGCTTTGGTGCGGAACTGATGCTCAAGGATCTGGGGCTGGCGACGGAAGCGGCGCGTCAGGCGCACCAACCGGTGGTGCTTGGCGCAGTGGCCCAGCAGTTGTATCAGGCGATGAGTTTGCGTGGGGAAGGTGGCAACGACTTCTCGGCGATCATCAATAGCTATCGCAAGCCCCAATAGGGGCTGTTTCCGGGAATCCGCGTCGGGCGGGTTCCCGGTTTTTTATTTGGCAGAAAGAAAAGATCGCAGCCTTCGGCAGCTCCTGCAGGATGAACTCAATCCACTGTA
>NZ_JBSVXD010000132.1:0-16373 GCF_054070755.1 Pseudomonas sp. SDO5591_S426
AGCCGATCCATGTAGGAGCTGTCGAGCGAAGCGAGGCTGCGATCTTTTAACAGACGTCGCGAATCAATCGTCGCTGACGCTGATGTTCGGCATCGCTGGCGTCAACGCTTCCTGCAACACGATCCGCGCGCCAACGTGGCGGGCCAGCTCCTGATAAACCAGCGCTATCGGACTGTCAGGCTCGGCGATCACCGTTGGCTTGCCGCCATCGGCCTGCTCGCGGATGGCCATAGCCAACGGCAACGAGGCCAGCAGCTCAACGCCATATTGGTTGGCCAGTTTCACCCCGCCGCCCTCACCGAACAGATGCTCGGCATGTCCGCAGTTCGAGCAGATGTGCACGGCCATGTTTTCCACCACGCCCAGCACCGGAATGTTGACCTTGCGGAACATTTCCACGCCTTTGCGCGCGTCAAGCAACGCCAGGTCTTGTGGTGTGGTGACGATCACTGCACCGGCTACCGGGACTTTCTGCGCCAGGGTCAACTGTATATCGCCAGTGCCTGGCGGCATGTCGATGACCAGATAATCCAGGTCGCCCCAAGCGGTTTGAGTGACCAGTTGCAGCAAGGCGCCGGAAACCATCGGCCCGCGCCAGACCATCGGTGTGTTGTCGTCGGTCAGGAAGGCCATGGACATCACTTCGACGCCATGGGATTTGAGCGGCACAAACCACTTCTGGTCCTTTATTTCAGGACGAGTGCGCTCCGGGATGCCGAACATGATGCCCTGGCTCGGACCGTAGATGTCCGCATCGAGAATACCGACCTTGGCGCCTTCGCGGGCCAGGGCCAATGCCAGGTTGGCAGCGGTGGTGGATTTACCCACGCCACCCTTGCCGGAAGCCACGGCCACCACGTTCTTGACGTTGGCCAGGCCAGGAATCTGCGCCTGGGCCTTGTGCGCGGCAATGACGCTGGTGATGTCGACGCGGGCCGACGTTACGCCGTCGAGGCCTTCGATAGCCATTTGCAGCATCTGCGCCCAGCCGCTCTTGAACAGACCGGCGGCGTAACCCAATTCGAGCTGGACGCTGACGCGGTCGCCCTGAACTTCAATGTTGCGCACGCACCCGGCGCTGACCGGGTCCTGGTTCAGGTAAGGGTCGGTGTATTGGCGAAGGACGGCTTCCACCGCTGCGCGATTGACGGCGCTCATGGGCAACTCCGAAAACAGGACTTGGAAAAGATGACGGCTATCGTACCTTAAAAGATCGCAGCCTTCGGCAGCTCCTACAGATGTACGCCGATTCCCTGTAGGAGCTGACGAAGGCTGCGATCTTTTGATCTTCTCTCGCTGTTCATCCAATGAAACAGGCTCACAGGGTGAAAAATATGCGCCGCCGCTTTATAGTGGCCGACCTCCGTTTCATCAAGTAGCCGAGCCCCATGTCCGAGCCACGCAAGATCCTCGTCACCAGCGCCCTGCCCTACGCCAATGGTTCGATTCACCTTGGCCATATGCTGGAATACATCCAGACCGATATGTGGGTGCGCTTCCAGAAGCACCGCGGCAACCAATGCATTTATGTCTGCGCCGACGACGCCCACGGTTCGGCGATCATGCTGCGCGCGGAAAAAGAAGGCATCACCCCGGAACAACTGATCGCCAACGTGCAGGCTGAACACAGCGCCGACTTTGCCGAGTTCCTGGTGGACTTCGACAACTTCCACTCCACTCACGCCGAAGAAAACCGTGAGCTGTCGAGCCAGATCTACCTGAAGCTGCGCGACGCCGGGCACATCGCCACGCGTTCGATCACGCAGTATTTCGACCCGGAAAAGAAAATGTTCCTGGCCGACCGCTTCATCAAGGGCACCTGCCCGAAATGCGGCACCGAAGACCAGTACGGCGACAACTGCGAAAAATGCGGTGCGACCTACGCGCCGACCGACCTGAAAGATCCGAAGTCGGCGATCTCCGGCGCCACCCCGGTGCTCAAGGATTCTCAGCACTTCTTCTTCAAGTTGCCGGACTTCCAGGAAATGCTGCAAACCTGGACCCGCAGCGGCACCCTGCAGGACGCCGTGGCCAACAAGATCGCCGAGTGGCTGGACGCCGGCCTGCAACAGTGGGACATCTCCCGCGATGCGCCGTACTTCGGTTTCGAAATCCCTGACGAGCCGGGCAAGTACTTCTATGTGTGGCTGGATGCGCCGATCGGCTACATGGCCAGCTTCAAGAACCTCTGCAACCGCACGCCGGAGCTGGACTTCGACGCGTTCTGGAACAAAGATTCCACTGCAGAGCTTTACCATTTCATCGGCAAGGACATCGTCAACTTCCACGCCCTGTTCTGGCCAGCCATGCTCGAAGGCGCGGGCTACCGCAAGCCGACCGGCATCAACGTGCACGGCTACCTGACCGTCAACGGCCAGAAAATGTCCAAGTCCCGTGGCACCTTCATCAAGGCCCGGACCTACCTGGATCACCTGTCGCCGGAATACCTGCGTTATTACTACGCTGCCAAGCTGGGCCGTGGCGTTGATGACCTCGACCTGAACCTCGAAGACTTCGTGCAGAAGGTCAACTCTGACCTGGTGGGCAAAGTCGTCAACATCGCCAGCCGTTGCGCCGGGTTCATCAACAAAGGCAATGCCGGCGTGATGGTCGACACCAACGCCGCGCCGGAACTGACCGACGCATTCCTGGCCGCCGCGCCGAGCATCGCCGACGCCTATGAAGCCCGCGACTTTGCCCGCGCCATGCGCGAGATCATGGGCCTGGCCGACCGTGCCAACGCCTGGATCGCCGACAAGGCACCGTGGTCGCTGAACAAACAGGAAGGCAAGCAGGATGAAGTCCAGGCCATCTGCGCCACGGGCGTTAACCTGTTCCGCCAGTTGGTGATCTTCCTCAAGCCTGTGCTGCCGCTGCTGGCCGCCGATGCCGAGGCGTTCCTCAACGTCGCGCCACTGACCTGGAACGACCACGCGACCTTGCTCAGCAACCATCAGCTGAACGAGTTCAAGCCGTTGATGACCCGAATCGACCCGGTCAAGGTGCAAGCCATGACCGACGCTTCGAAAGAAGACCTGACCGCCAGCCAGACCGACACCGGTGCAGCCGCGCCTGCCGGCAATGGCGAACTCGCCAAGGACCCGCTGTCGCCGGAAATCGAGTTCGACACTTTCGCGGCAGTCGATTTGCGCGTCGCACTGATCGTCAAAGCTGAGCACGTGGAAGGCGCCGACAAGCTGTTGCGCCTGACCCTCGACATCGGCGACGAGACCCGCAACGTGTTCTCCGGTATCAAGAGCGCTTACCCGGACCCGTCCAAGCTCGATGGTCGCCTGACCATGATGATCGCCAACCTCAAGCCACGGAAAATGAAGTTCGGCATCTCCGAAGGCATGGTGATGGCGGCGGGTCCTGGCGGTGAAGAAATCTACCTGCTGAGCCCTGACAGCGGCGCCAAGCCTGGTCAGCGCATCAAGTAAGTTTCTGCGGTAAACCGATCCCACAGTCGTGCCCGGTGCGACTGTGGGATTTTCATGTCTGGCCCATACTATCTATCAGGTCTGGCTTCTTGTAGGAGCTGCCGCAGGCTGCGATCTTTTGATCTTGGCTTTTTCAAGGATCGCAGCCTGTGGCAGCTCCTACAGTCTCATCCAGCATGTGATATGGACGATCATGACCGAAGCACTGCTTACGCTCATCAGCACAGCCTTGATCAACAACCTCGTGTTGCACTGGCCGCTGGGCGTCGATCCGCTGTTGGCCAGCGAGCGGCGGCAGGTCCATGCGCTGGGTATCGCGACCACGTGTTTGATGCTGATCACCGGCATGTTCGGCTACGCGCTCTATCACTGGTTGCTGGTGCCACTGGATCTGACAGCCCTGCGTCTGTTCGTGTTTCTACCGCTGAGCGTCTTGCTGATCGGCCCACTACTGAAGGTGCTTTCAACAGCCTTTTCGAAGTTGTCGTTCGAAGGCCTTTGGCCGCTGCTGCTGGGCAACGCGGGCGTGCTTGGAGTGGCGTTGCTCAACGTCCAGGATGACCGTGGTTTGTTTCACGCCGCAGCCCTGAGCCTCGGTGCCGGGCTCGGTTTCTGGCTGGTGCTGAGCCTGTTCAACGACCTGCGCCAGCGCACACTTGATAATGATGTTCCCCTGCCCTTTCGCGGCTTGCCGATCGACCTGATCGGCGCCGGATTGATCGCAGTGGCCTTTCTCGGATTCAGCGGACTGATCAAAACATGAGTCTGATTCAACGCATCGACGCGCTCTTGCCGCAGACCCAATGCGGCAAGTGCGGCCATCCCGGATGCAAGCCCTACGCCGAAGGCATCGCCAGCGGTGAGCCGATCAACAAGTGCCCACCGGGCGGCAACGAAACCATCAACGCCTTGGCCGAACTGCTGAACGTGCCGGTGTTGGAACTGGATGTCAGCCGTGGTTCGGCCCCGGCGCAAATTGCCTACATCCGCGAGGCCGAGTGCATCGGCTGCACCAAATGCATTCAGGCCTGCCCGGTAGACGCCATCGTCGGTGCGGCCAAGTTAATGCACACGGTGATCATCGACGAGTGCACCGGTTGTGACCTCTGCGTGGCGCCATGTCCGGTGGACTGCATCGAGATGCATCCGCTGCCTACGGCCGCGGTGCTGCCGATTGTCGGTGGGCTGGCGTTCAGTCTTGAAGAGCAACGCGCCCGCGCCGCCAAACGCAATCACGCGCGGGACCGTTTCGAGCAACGCAACGCCCGTTTGCGACGCGAGGAACAACAAAAAGCCGCCGAGCGCGAGGCCCGTGCACAACGCGCCGCCCAACCGAGCGAAGTGAAGCTCGACCCGGTGCAGGCCGCCCTTGAGCGCGTCCGCGCACAGAAGGTCGCCAATGCCGATGCGGCGTTGAAAAAAGCCAAGATCGATGTGGCCATGAGCCGCGCGCAACTGACCAAGTCGCTCAAGGCATTCGGCCATCCGCCGACCTTCGAACAGCAGTCGCAGTTGATTGTCCTGCAACAACAGTTTGAAGCCGCCGAACAAGCCCTGGCTCAGCTCGAAATCACCGCGCCACCAGCACCGCCGCCCGTTTCTGCGCCAGCACCAGCGAAGGATGCCGAGCTGAAACGGGCGAAGATCCAATTGGCCATGCGCCGCGCCGAGCTGAAGAAAGCCCAGACCAGCGAAGCGCCCGCCGAGCAGATCGAAGCCCTGGAGCAGGCACTGCGCGAAGCCGAACGGCAGGTGGACGCCCATGCCGCCCCTTGAATCGGTCGACGAGCGTCTGCAGCAGGCCATGAAGCTGGTTCTGCTGGCGACGCTGCCAGGCATGCTGGCGTTGTTCTGGTTTTACGGTTGGGGCGTTTTGATCAACCTGATCCTGGCAGGCATTGGTGCGCTGGCGGCTGAAGCGGCGGTGCTGCGATTGCGCAAGCGTGCGCTCAAGCCGACCTTGATCGACGGCAGCGCCCTGGTCAGCGCCACACTGCTGGCATTGGCCTTGCCGCCTTATTGCCCGTGGTGGCTGACAGGCAGTGCCGCTGCCTCGGCCATGCTTTTCGGTAAGCATCTGTATGGCGGCGTCGGCAGTAATCCGTTCAATCCGGCGATGCTCGGTTTCGCCTTGGTGATAGTGATGTTTCCGCAACAGATGACCCACTGGCCAGCGTCCCATGGCATGGATCTGTCGGGCGGTATCCAACAAGTATTCGGTTTCGGCGAAAACCCGGACGCCTGGGTCCGGGCCACCGCACTGGACAGTCTGCGAATCAACAAAAGCCTGACCATGGATGAACTGTTCGCGGCGAATCCGGCGTTTGGGCGCTTCGGCGGCCACGGCGTGGAATGGGTGAATCTGGCCTTTCTCGCGGGTGGTGCATTTCTGCTGCAACGACGCGTGTTCAGCTGGCATGCGCCGGTCGGCATGCTTGCCAGCCTGTTCATCATCAGTCTGTTGTGCTGGAACGGATCGGGCTCCGATTCCCATGGCTCACCGCTGTTTCATTTGCTCACCGGCGCCAGCATGCTCGGTGCGTTCTTCATCGTTACAGAACCGGTATCGGGCGCCAAAAGTCCGGGTGCGCGTCTGCTGTTCGGCATTGGCGTCGGGCTGCTGACCTATCTGATTCGTACGTGGGGCGGCTATCCGGACGGCGTGGCTTTTGCCGTGCTGTTGATGAACCTCTGTATGCCGGCGCTGGAACGATTCGTCGCCACCAGACAGGAGCGGATTACGCCATGAGCCGAGCGTCGAGTGTTGCCATCCTGGCGTTATTGGCCACCTTCGGGATTGGCCTGAGCTATCTGGCACAACACAACAGCGCGCCACGGATCGCGGCCGAACAGCGCCTGATCGACAGTCGCAACCTGCTGGACCTGCTGCCGCCCGACAGCTACGACAATAAGCCGCTGGAGCAACCGCTCACACTCGAAAACACCGCACTGGGCAACAGCACGCTGCTGGCGGGCTACCGGGCGACCAAGGCCAACCAGGCTTACGCCGTGTTGTTGCGTAGCCAGACCGTGGGCTATGCAGGCACCATCGACTTGCTGATCGCCATCGACTTCAATGGCAGACTGATTGGCGTCAAAACCCTCAAGCAAACCGAAACCCCGGGACTCGGCGCGCGAATTGCCGACTGGCCCAACGCCTGGCTTCAAACGCTTTCCGGTAAGTCCAGAACTGATCCTGACGACAAAGGCTGGGCCTTGAAAAAGGATCAAGGACAGTTCGATCAGATTGCCGGAGCGACCATCACTTCAAGAGCAGTGATCAACGCCACCCACGATGCACTGCGCTACTTCGATGAACACCGGCAACAACTGCTCGGGAGCGCCTCCCATGAGTAAGTCATCGCTACTGCAGAACTCATTGATGCTCGCGCCACTCATCGGCGCTACCGGGTCACTGGTGAGCGCTCTGGGCCTGTGGCTGATGTTCATTGTCGTGATCAGTGTTTTTGGCCTGGGCATGAACGCCTTGCGGTCGCGTCTGCTTCCCGCGACTCACTTGCCGGCAAGCGTACTGCTTGCGGCAACACTGACCAGTTGCGCCGAACTTGGCGCGCAGGTCTGGTCACTGCAATGGCATCAACAGGTGGGGATCTACGCAGCGTTGATTGCCCTGCAATGCATAGTGCTGGAACGCAGCGGGTTCTTTCAAAGCACTTGGCGAGATCGTCTGCGCCTGTGCGGCTTGTTCGGCGGATTGATGGTGGGTCTGGGCCTGCTCCGCGAACTCATGGGTTACGGCACACTCGGCAATCATTTACCGTGGCTGGTTGCTGCGACACAAGCGCAATGGCAAGGCTGGATGCTGACCGCCGACGGTGGTTTACGTTTGGCCACGCTTGCCCCTGGTGGTTTCATTCTGCTGGGGTTGCTGATTGCCGGATGGCAAGCCTGGCACCGCCCGACACCTTCAAACTGACTGCCTTCGAGGAAACGCACTGCCCATGAATGCCGCAAAACGTCTGGAAATTTTCCGCAGGTTGCATGAAGACAACCCGGAACCGAAGACCGAACTGGCCTATTCCTCTCCGTTTGAATTGCTGATTGCGGTGATTCTGTCGGCGCAATCGACCGATGTCGGCGTCAACAAGGCCACGGCAAAACTGTACCCGGTCGCCAATACACCCGCGGCAATCCATGCCTTGGGCGTCGAAGGGCTGTCGGAATACATCAAGACCATCGGCCTGTTCAACAGCAAAGCGAAAAACGTGATCGAGACCTGCCGCTTGCTGGTGGAGCATCATGCCGGTGAAGTGCCGCAGACTCGTGAAGAACTTGAAGCCCTGCCCGGCGTGGGTCGCAAGACCGCCAACGTGGTGCTCAACACCGCATTCCGCCAGTTGACCATGGCCGTGGACACCCACATTTTCCGGGTCAGCAACCGCACCGGCATTGCGCCTGGCAAGAATGTGGTCGAGGTCGAGAAAAAACTGATGAAGTTCGTGCCCAAGGAATACCTGCTCGATTCCCACCACTGGTTGATCCTTCACGGACGCTACGTTTGCCTGGCCCGCAAGCCTCGTTGCGGCAGTTGCCGGATCGAAGACTTGTGCGAATTCAAGCAAAAGACCTCGGACGATTGAGTCACTATTGAATTTATTGATTTATCGATTGAAAAAATCTTTTTTACCCGCCGGGAGATTGTCGATATAAGGAGCCCCAAAGGCAGCCTTAGCCTGGAGTAACTAAATGAGCACTGGCAAAGAGCAAATGGACGTAGAGGACGACTTCACTCCTGTTGAGGACGCTGAAGCCGAACCTGTGGTTGAAGTAGCAAAAACCAACCTGAGCAAGCGCCGCACCATCGACAACCTGCTGGAGGAGCGCCGACTGCAAAAGCAATTGGCCGATTACGACTTTGATTTATGACACCTGAAAGCCTCCCGAAACGGAGGCTTTTTTCTTCGTACCGACCGCGGTAAATGCCCATTCATCGCGCATCAACACTGCAGATAAAAATCACACTAATCCGTTGCGCTGAGCCAGCTCGATCAGATCGACCAGCGAACGCGCATTCAACTTCAACAGCAATCGGGTCTTGTAAGTGCTGACGGTTTTATTGCTAAGGAACATTCCATCGGCAATTTCCTTATTGGTCTTGCCCCTGGCCAACTGTTGCAGAACCATCATTTCCCGCCCTGACAGACGATCCACCATATCGGCTTCACTTGCATTGCCCAGACTGGCACGTACGGTATGCAAGGCTTGATTTGGGAAGTAACTGTAGCCGGACAAAACCGCCTTTATTGCACTGAGCAGTTCCGTTAGATCCTGTTGTTTGCAGACGTAGCCGGCGGCCCCCGACTGCATGCATCGCATGGAAAAGTGCCCCGGCGCCTGGGAAGTCAATATCAGAACTTTCATGGGCATCGCTGCCGAGGACAGTCGTGCAATAACTTCCAGCCCATCCAGTTTCGGTATTCCTATATCCAGAATGACAATATCCGGCATATGTTCACGGGCAAGTTGCAATGCATCCACGCCATTATCCGTTTCTGCGATGACTTCGTAGCCATGACGCTCCATCAGCATACGTACCGCAAGACGAATGACGGGGTGATCATCCACGATCAGCACTTTATTCATGGGCAAGTCCAATTTTCGCTGTTCGAATTTTTAGAGCCCGCACAATAGCCTAGTCGTTTCCCCCATGGCATGCCGCTCCCCCCGGCCACCCGCACCGAGAGACATTCCCTACAAACATCGCGGATTAATCTTACAAAAACTCCTCGAACTCAGCGTAGCGAAAACTGTATTGGCGTTACGCAAGCGAATTTTTCAGGAAGTTTTTTGTATCGACTTACAACTAAAAAAACTGGACCACGCGCTCCGAAGTAGCAATCCAACGAGCCTTCAGCAGGAAATCCCACTTAAAAGTAACGGCTATTTTCGACGCTTGAACTCATAACAGAAATATCACACACAAAGTATCCACATACTCTTACAGCAAAAAACCAAAACTGAACAATCATTAATAGCGTACAAACAAACCAGCACCATCCATACGATGTATATTTGAAATAAACATTCAAACCAAAAAACCCACAAACCAAACACAACCCTTCATTCAATATTCGAGAAAAGACAAACAAAATGAGTAGACAACATGATCGAAAACCAAAAGAGAATCACCAACCCTATTACTGTTATTGCCATATTCGCGACGCTGTCGGAAACTTCCGCTGCCGTTTCACTGCCTTTTCTGGATAACAAAGAACGGGAAATCTACATCTGGTTCCTGATAATTTTTCCTTTTTACTTGCTGCTACTGTTCTTCGCCACGCTCAATTTCAACTACCGGTCGTTGTACGCGCCTTCAGACTTCGCAAAGGGAAAGGACTTCCTGAAAGTACTGGACGGTGAGACCCAGCGGGATGGGACCATAAAAGATCGTCGGCCCACCAGTCCTTGTACTGCACAAGCTCCACCAGTCGAGATCAATGTACAAAATTCGCGCACGGTTAAGCATCACGTTCGGTTGCACGAGGCACTGGCAGACCTGTACATCATCGATGCACGCTGGATGAGCAAAAAAATGGAATTCAGCACGTTGCTGGAAAAGACAGAGGAATTACCGGAAAGACAGGCTCACGTATTTCTGTTTCTCACAGGTGAGGATTCAGAAAGATTGCTTAAGGAATGCGCACTCAAATACTCAAAACAGGCAAAAAAACGCGGCAGTGCCACTTTCTGCGTTGTTTACAATTTGAGTTCACATGGGATGACGGTGATTGATCAGTGCAGCGACTGACACACAACAATCGACAGGGAAAACGCTTTCAGATCGGTGGCCTCGTCCCTGACGAGGCCACCCATCCATTACAGCTCAAAGGCCTCAGAACAGCTTGCGGCCTTTGTTAGCGGCGATGCGCATGCGCAGCGCGTTGAGCTTGATGAAGCCCGCAGCGTCGGCCTGGTTGTAGGCGCCGCCATCTTCTTCGAAGGTGGCAATGTTGGCGTCGAACAACGACTCATCGGACTTGCGGCCGGTGACGATCACGTTGCCCTTGTACAGCTTCAGGCGCACGACGCCATTAACGTGAGCCTGGGACGCATCGATCATCTGTTGCAACATCAGACGCTCGGGGCTCCACCAGTAACCGGTGTAGATCAGGCTGGCGTACTTCGGCATCAGCTCGTCTTTGAGGTGAGCCACTTCGCGGTCCAGGGTGATCGATTCGATCGCACGGTGCGCGCGCAGCATGATGGTGCCGCCTGGGGTTTCGTAGCAGCCACGGGACTTCATGCCCACGTAACGGTTCTCGACGATGTCCAGACGACCGATACCGTGTTCGCCACCGATACGGTTCAGGGTCGCCAGCACGGTGGCCGGGGTCATTTCGACGCCGTCCAGTGCGACGATGTCGCCGTTGCGGTAGGTCAGTTCCAGGTACTGCGCTTTGTCAGGAGCCTTCTCCGGGGAGACGGTCCATTTCCACATGTCTTCTTCGTGCTCGGTCCAGGTGTCTTCCAGCACGCCGCCTTCATAGGAGATATGCAGCAGGTTGGCATCCATCGAGTACGGGGATTTTTTCTTGCCGTGGCGCTCGATCGGGATCGCGTGCTTTTCAGCGTAATCCATCAGCTTCTCACGGGACAGCAGGTCCCATTCGCGCCACGGAGCGATCACTTTCACACCTGGTTTCAAGGCGTAGGCGCCCAGTTCGAAACGAACCTGGTCGTTACCCTTGCCGGTGGCGCCGTGGGAAATGGCGTCAGCGCCGGTTTCGTTGGCGATTTCGATCAGACGCTTGGCGATCAACGGACGAGCGATGGAAGTACCCAGCAGGTACTCGCCTTCGTAAACGGTATTGGCGCGGAACATCGGGAACACGAAATCGCGCACGAACTCTTCGCGCAGGTCGTCGATGTAGATTTCTTTGACGCCCATGGCCTGAGCCTTGGCGCGTGCCGGTTCGACCTCTTCGCCCTGACCCAGGTCAGCGGTGAAGGTCACGACTTCACAGTTATAAGTATCCTGCAGCCACTTGAGGATCACCGAAGTGTCCAGGCCGCCGGAATACGCCAGAACGACCTTGTTTACGTCCGCCATGCCATCACTCCACGGGGTTCTACGGAAAGCCGGGAAGTCTACCGCTCATACAGAATAATTTACAGTGGCGCGACAGCTAATGACGACGAAGCGACAGATTATGTCGAGAGCGCGACGATGACCGATGAGTCAGGAAGTTGCTGACGTGGCGGGTTTCGTTGCTTGAGGGGCCACTTGTTCTGGTGGCGCGCCTCGCTCCAGACGTATCGCTACCCGGCGGTTTTTCGAGCGGTTGGCGTTGTTGGAATTCGGCGCCAGCGGGTAACGCTCGCCGTGGAAACGCATGGTGATTTGCGATTCGAGGATGCCGTTGGCCTTGAAGAACTCCATCACCGCCAATGCCCGGCGTCGCGACAGGTCACGATTGGTCAGGCGATTGCCGCTGTTGTCCGAGTGGCCATCGAGTTCGATGTGATTGACCGTCGGATCGGCCTTCATGAACTCCAGCATTACCTGCAACTTGGCTTTCGCGGCTGCATCCAGATCGATACCACCGCCGGGAAAACCGACTTCGGATTGTTTCACCTGATCGAAGTTCTGCGGCAACAGCTTGGCCACGCAGCCCTGATAATCGGCAAAGGCCTTATTGAACTTGACCGGCAACAAGCGCACTTCCGACACCCGCCCATCGCCCGAGGAGTGTCGAACCACGGGACTGCGCCCGTCCATCAGACCGCTGATCAAGCGCCCGGCCTGCACTTGCGAACTGTTGAACAACACATTGCCGCTGCCGATTCGTACGGAGCCGAGATTGATGTCGCCACGCCCCGGTTGCCACGGCGCAGCGGCGGCCAACAGGGTAGCCGAGCCACCGCCCATCATTGCGTTGTAGGCGTTCAGACGAAACGTCGCCTGCTCGCCCGCGCGACGCACGAACTGGCCCGAACCGAAATCGGTTATCGGCTGAGTCAGGCGGCACTCGAACTTGTCGCCTTCGACCGTCCACTCGATGCTCTCCAGACGAGTCTGGAAAGTGAGCGCCATCGCAGGAAGGCTGGCAAACACACTGAGCAAGGCTAAATAACGCTGGCGCACGGGAGGCTCCACTGGCTTCGACAACAAAAAGACCGACACACAGATATTTACGGCATACCTGTTGGATATCGGAAGCTTGCGGCAAAACTTGATAGCGAGTGCCTGCAAGAGTCTTTTCCGGTAGCATTCCCCTCAGTTTGACCCGCCTGGAATCCCCTCATGTCCGACCGCCTGACCCTGCTGCGTCCCGACGACTGGCACATTCATCTTCGCGATGGTGCTGTGTTGACCAATACCGTCGCGGATGTCGCGCGCACCTTTGGTCGCGCGATCATCATGCCCAACCTGGTACCTCCGGTCCGCAATGCGGCTGAGGCCGACGGCTACCGCCAGCGAATTCTCGCTGCCCGCCCGGCCGGCAGTTCGTTCGAACCGCTGATGGTGCTGTACCTCACCGACCGCACCCAGCCTGAAGAAATCCGCGAGGCCAAGGCCAGCGGCTTCGTGCACGCCGCCAAGCTGTACCCGGCCGGCGCGACCACCAACTCGGACTCTGGCGTCACCAGCATCGACAAGATTTTCCCGGCGATCGAGGCCATGGCCGAAGTCGGGATGCCTTTGTTGATCCACGGTGAAGTCACCCGCGGCGATGTCGACGTGTTCGACCGCGAAAAAATCTTCATCGATGAGCACATGCGTCGTGTGGTCGAGCGTTTCCCTACGCTCAAAGTGGTGTTTGAACACATCACCACCGGCGACGCCGTGCAGTTCGTCAACTCGGCCCCGGCCAACGTTGGCGCAACCATCACCGCGCATCACCTTTTGTACAACCGCAACCACATGCTGGTGGGCGGGATTCGGCCGCACTTCTACTGCCTGCCGATCCTCAAGCGCAACACGCACCAGGAAGCCCTGCTCGACGCCGCCACCAGCGGCAGCGAAAAGTTCTTCCTCGGTACCGACTCGGCGCCCCACGCCCAGCATGCCAAGGAAGCCGCCTGCGGTTGCGCCGGTTGCTACACCGCTTACGCGGCGATCGAGATGTACGCCGAAGCCTTTGAACAGCGCAACGCGCTGGACAAGCTCGAAGCCTTCGCCAGCCTCAACGGCCCGCGTTTCTATGGCCTGCCGGCGAACACCGATCGCATTACCCTGGTTCGCGAAGAATGGACCGCCCCGACCAGCCTGCCGTTCGGCGAGCTGACCGTTATCCCGCTGCGCGCCGGTGAAAAACTGCGCTGGCGCCTGCTGGAGGAACACGCGTGAGTGAAGACCATTTCGACGACGAACAGGAAGGTCAAGGCGGTGGCGGCGGTTCCCGTCACCCGATGGCCGCACGGTTTCGTGGCTACCTGCCCGTTGTCGTCGACGTAGAAACCGGTGGCTTCAACTCGGCCACCGACGCCCTGCTGGAAATCGCCGCAACCACCATCGCCATGGATGAAAAGGGTTTTGTTTACCCGGATCACACCTACTTCTTCCGCGTCGAGCCTTTCGAAGGCGCGAACGTCGAAGCCGCAGCCCTGGAGTTCACCGGGATCAAGCTCGATCACCCACTGCGCATGGCAGTGAGTGAAGAGACGGCCCTGAACGATATCTTCCGCGGCGTGCGCAAGGCATTGAAGGCCAACGGCTGCAAGCGGGCGATTCTGGTCGGGCACAACAGCAGTTTTGACCTGGGCTTCCTCAACGCAGCGGTTGCGCGTCTGGACATGAAGCGCAACCCGTTCCATCCATTCTCCAGTTTCGACACCGCGACCCTCGCCGGCCTGGCATACGGTCAAACCGTACTCGCCAAAGCCTGCCAGGCAGCGGACATCGACTTCGACGGTCGCGAGGCTCACTCGGCTCGCTATGACACCGAGAAGACCGCCGAGCTGTTCTGCGGCATCGTCAATCGCTGGAAACAGATGGGTGGCTGGGAAGATTTCGACGACTGACAGGTCAGTTAAATCCCGACCATAAAAAAACCGGCCTCGATGGCCGGTTTTTTTGTACCTGGAGCGTGCCTTACAGAGCGGCAGCGTGCTCGGTCAGGTAAGCCGCAACGCCTTCTGGCGAAGCGTTCATACCTTTGTCGCCTTTCTTCCAGTTGGCAGGGCAGACTTCGCCGTGCTCTTCGTGGAATTGCAGAGCGTCAACCAGACGCAGCAGCTCTTCCATGTTACGGCCCAGCGGCAGGTCGTTGATGATCTGCGAACGGACAACGCCTTTGTCGTCGATCAGGAACGCGCCACGGAATGCAACGCCGTCAGCGGACTGAACGTCGTAGGCCTTCATGATTTCCTGCTTGATGTCGGCAGCCATGGTGTAACGAACTGCGCCGATGCCACCATCGTTTACCGGAGTGTTGCGCCAGGCGTTGTGGGTGAAGTGCGAATCGATCGACACAGCGACCACTTCAACGTTGCGTGCCTTGAACTCGGACATGCGGTTGTCCAGAGCGATCAGCTCCGACGGGCAAACGAAGGTGAAGTCCAGTGGGTAGAAGAACACCAGGCCGTATTTGCCTTTGATGGCCGACGACAGGGTGAAGCTGTCTACGATTTCGCCATTGCCGAGTACGGCCGGTACGGTGAAGTCAGGGGCTTGTTTGCCTACGAGTACGCTCATTGGATATCTCCTGGTGTAGAAGCGTGAAAAACATGGTTCGCATCAGCCTGCCATCCATAGACGACAGCCCTGTGACACGAACCCGTTTCGAAAAGACCGGCCATCATACACTGCGTGTTTGACCTGTCCTCAACGGTTTTTCCCGCAGACGCAAAAATCGCCCCGGCAAAATCCGCTCCCGCGCGCCGAAGGAAAACCGTTCGTCAGCCTTGACGAAAAGTGCCCGCAAAGCACTTTGACAATCATTCTCGTTAACATTAAGATCCATCGCATTCGAGACATAAACAAGCGACGGTCTTCTCTTATGTATGTTTGCCTCTGCACTGGTGTCACCGACGGTAAAATCCGCGATGCGATCTATGAAGGATGCTGCAGCTATAAAGAAGTCCGTTTGGCCACCGGCGTTGCCAGTCAATGTGGCAAATGTGCCTGTCTTGCCAAGGAAGTGGTTCGCGAAACCCTGATGGAGCTGCAGACAGCCCAGGCCGCGATTCCTTTTCCAGCAGAATTTACAGCTGCGTAAATACCGAAACTCAAAGAACCGGACTCATGTCCGGTTTTTTTATGC
This sequence comes from Pseudomonas sp. SDO5591_S426, assembly GCF_054070755.1. NCBI lineage: Bacteria > Pseudomonadati > Pseudomonadota > Gammaproteobacteria > Pseudomonadales > Pseudomonadaceae > Pseudomonas > Pseudomonas sp. SDO5591_S426. Next base: position 15,668 of record NZ_JBSVXD010000132.1, read on the forward strand.
CTGAAAATCAACTAGTTATGCTCTAGACGCGGAACACAAACATTCTTATTCCGATTAATTTTCATATATTATTCAATAACTTAGGTTTGACACTCTTAGTTGCGCGGCTCAAACTCTGCCTTATAGACAGCTAATACAGGGCAGGACCCCATCATGAAAGGCGACATTACAGTCATCCAGCATCTCAACAAGATCCTTGCCAATGAGCTGGTCGCGATCAACCAATACTTTCTGCATGCGCGGATGTATGAAGATTGGGGTCTGAACAAGCTGGGCAAGCACGAGTACCACGAATCCATCGACGAGATGAAACACGCGGACAAGCTGATCAAGCGCATCCTGTTCCTTGAAGGCCTGCCGAACGTCCAGGACCTGGGCAAGCTGCACATCGGCGAGCACACCAAGGAAATGATCGAGTGTGACCTGCGTATCGAGAAGACCGGCCACGCCGATCTGAAGGTAGCGATCGCTCATTGCGAAAAAGTCGGCGACTTCGGTAGCCGTGAACTGCTTGAAGACATCCTCGAGTCCGAAGAAGAACATATCGACTGGCTGGAAACCCAACTTGGCCTGATCGACAAGATTGGTATCGAGAACTATCTGCAATCGCAGATGGGTGAAGAGTAGGAGCTGTCGAGTGAAACGAGGCTGCGATCTTTGCAGCGCGCCACTCCAGTAACTTGTTAATCAAATAAAAAGCCCCGCC
>NZ_JBSVXD010000133.1:0-15915 GCF_054070755.1 Pseudomonas sp. SDO5591_S426
TGCCACAGGTTTTGTGCACGACACAAAACCTGTAGGAGCAAGGCTTGCCCGCGATGACGGCATCACAGGCAGCGCATGGCTGGGGTCTAGAACACCGAGACGTAATCGCCCAGTTCGACCTGTACCGATTTGATGCGGGTGAAGTTGTTCAGCGAGCTGATGCCGTTCTCACGGCCGACACCCGACTGCTTGTAGCCGCCGACCGGCATCTTGGCGTCGGACTCGCCCCAGGCGTTGATCCAGCAGATACCGGCTTCCAGCTGATGAATCACGCGGTGCGCGCGGTTCAGATCCTTGGTGACGATACCGGCGGCCAGGCCGAAGTCGGTGTCGTTGGCGCGGCGGATCACTTCTTCTTCGGTTTCGTACGACAGGATCGCCATCACCGGGCCAAAGATTTCTTCACGGACGATGGTCATGTCGTCGGTGCAATCGGTGAACACGGTCGGCGCGACGAAGGCGCCTTTGCCGAATTCGCCGTCGGTCAGACGCTCGCCGCCGCACAGAACGCGTGCGCCTTCTTCCTTGCCCTTGGCGATGTAGCCCAACACGCTTTCCATGTGCGCGAAGCTGACCAGCGGACCGAAGTTGGTGTTTTCGTCTTCCGGATTGCCGATGCGGATGCGAGCAACGCGCTCAGCGATCTTGGCTTCGAAAGCGGCTTTCAGGTGAGCCGGTACGAACACGCGAGTGCCGTTGGTGCAAACCTGGCCGGAGCTATAGAAGTTGGCCATCATCGCGGTGTCGGCGGCGCGGTCGAGGTCGGCGTCGTCGCAGATGATCAGCGGGGATTTGCCGCCCAGTTCCATGGTCACGTCTTTGAGCGACGAAGCCGAAGCGCTGGCCATGACTTTCTTGCCGGTGTCGGTGCCGCCGGTGAACGAGATCTTCTCGATGCGCGGGTGCTCGGTCAGCCAGGTGCCGACTTCACGGCCGCTACCGGTCAGGACGTTGAACACGCCGTTTGGCAGGCCGGCTTCGGTGTAGATCTCGGCCAGTTTCAGGGTGGTCAGCGAGGTGACTTCGCTTGGCTTGAAGATCATCGCGTTACCGGCCGCCAGGGCCGGTGCGGATTTCCACAGGGCGATCTGGATCGGGTAGTTCCACGCGCCGATACCGGCCACGACGCCCAGCGGCTCGCGACGGGTGTAGACGAACGACGTGGTGCGCAGCGGAATCTGCTCGCCTTCGATGGCCGGCACCAGGCCTGCGTAGTATTCCAGCACGTCAGCGCCGGTAACGATGTCGACGTACTTGGTTTCGGAGAACGATTTACCGGTGTCCAGGGTTTCCAGGGCGGCCAGTTCGTCGTTGCGCTCACGCAGGATTTCCACGGCGCGACGCAGGATGCGCGAACGCTCCATGGCGGTCATGGCGGCCCAGATTTTCTGGCCCTTTTCGGCGCTGACAACGGCGCGCTCGACGTCGTCGAAGGTTGCGCGCTGTACTTTTGCGAGGACTTCACCGTTAGCCGGGTTGATGGCTTCGAAAGTGGCGTCGCTGCTGGCGTCGCTGTAAGCACCATCGATGTAGAGTTTTTGCAATTCGAAACGGGCCATAAAGTCCTCGCAAGAGCATAAGTGGTTGGCACGGTCCGGTGGTTGAGCGTTCTGTGTGTGCTCTAACTCACCCGCTTGGCCAGTTGGAAATCCATGTATTCGTAAGCGATCTGTTGCGCCTGCTCAGTGTCGAAAGCGTCTCCCGACAGCGCGCCGCGCAACCACAAACCGTCAATCAACGCTGCCAGGCCCCGGGCGGCGCTGCGCGCATCATCGAGCGGCAGCACACGGCGGAACTGGCAGCACAGGTTGGAATACAGACGGTGATCGTTGATCCGCTGCAACCTGTGCAAAGACGGCTGGTGCATGCTGGTGGCCCAGAAGGCCAGCCAGGTTTTCATTGCCGGGCCGTTGACCTGGCTGGCGTCGAAGTTGCCTTCGATGATCACCTGCAGATGCGCCCGCGGGCTGTCATCTGTCAGCGCCAGTCGGCGCGCGGTGACGTTCTCGCTCAGCACAGTCATCAAGTACCCCATGGTGGCGGCAATCAGGCCGTTCTTGTCCTGAAAGTAGTGACTGATGATGCCGTTCGAGACACCGGCCAAACGGGCGATCAGCGCAATGCTGGCGTCCCCCATTCCGACCTGATCGACGGCCTGCAAAGTGGCTTCGATCAATTGCTGGCGGCGGATGGGTTGCATACCGACCTTGGGCATCTTGCACATCTCCTTAGGCCTTCCGGCAGACGTAGAACGTCTATCGGCTTGTGGGCCAGTCTATTTTGTTTTGATTGAACGTTCAATCAACAAAGAATAAGATCTGCGACAAATCGTCGCTATCAACAGATTTTTCCTACAGGTTGCGGCGAAAAAATCGACTTCCGAAAATGCTCGAAACCTACGCGCCACGGCGCTTCAGGCTTTCGGGCTTTTTTCGGGGTGTCTTTATATCACCCGCTGGTCGGCTGCCCACTAACCGATTGGTCGGGTAACACGTTTGTCTTGCGTTCTTCTCTCGCACTGCCCGGAGCATCTGTGCCATGAGTTCTGCCTCGCTAATAAAGACCCCACCCGAGAAGGTGACGGTCAACGGTTGGGTGTTCTACACCTCTACCGCGTTGATTCTGTTGTTGACCGCCATTCTGATCATCGCCCCGCAAGAGGCTGGCAGAATGCTGGGTACGGCTCAGGCCTGGTTGTCCCGCAGCTTTGGCTGGTACTACATGGTGGTGATTGCCGCCTATCTGATTTTCGTGGTCGGGCTGGCGTTTTCGTCCTACGGCAAACTGAAACTGGGCAGCAAGGACGACACCCCGGACTTCAGTTACGGCGCCTGGGCGGGGATGCTGTTCTCGTCGGGTATCGGCATTTCGTTGCTGTACTTCGGTGCCTCCGAGCCGCTGGACCACTACTTCAATCCGCCGGAAGGCGTGGCAGGCAGCAACCTCGCGGCACGTCAGGCGGTGCAGCTGACGTTCCTGCACTGGGGCCTGCACGGCTGGGCGATCTACGCATTGGTCGGTCTGGCCGTTGCCTACTTTGCCTACCGTCACAACCAGCCGCTGGCGTTGCGCTCGGCGCTGTATCCGCTGGTGGGCGAGCGCTGGGTCAAAGGCGCGGCCGGTCATGCGGTGGACGGCTTCGGCATGTTCGTGACCCTGTTGGGTCTGGTAACCAACCTGGGGATCGGTTCGCTGCAAGTGTCGTCGGGGCTGGAAAACCTGTTCGGCATGGAACACAGCAACACCAACCTGCTGATCGTGATCATCGTGATGAGCACCGTGGCGACCATCGCTGCCGTGTCGGGCGTGGAAAACGGCATTCGTCGACTGTCCAACCTGAACATCGTACTGTTTAGCGGTTTGCTGATTTTCGTGCTGCTGTTCGGCCCGACCCTGCACCTGCTCAACGGCTTCGTGCAGAACGTCGGTGACTACCTGAACGGCGTGGTGCTGAAGACTTTCGATCTGTATGTGTACGAAGGCGACAGTGAGAAGTCCGACCGCTGGTTGGGCCTGTGGACGCTGTTCTACTGGGCCTGGTGGATTTCCTGGGCGCCATTCGTAGGCATGTTCATCGCGCGTATTTCCCGTGGCCGTACGGTGCGTGAACTGGTGGCCGGCGTGCTGCTGATCCCGCTGGGCTTCACCCTGGCGTGGCTGTCGATCTTCGGTAACTCGGCCCTGGACCTGGTGATGAACCACGGGGCGGTGGAGCTTGGGAAAACGGCGCTGGAACAGCCGTCCATGGCGATCTACCAGTTGCTTGAGCATTACCCGGCGTCGAAGGTTGTGATCGGCGTGTCGATTTTCGTTGGTTTCGTGCTGTTCCTGACCCCGGCGGATTCCGGCGCGGTGATGATGGCCAACCTTTCCTGCAAGGGCGGCAACGTCGACGAAGACGCCCCGCACTGGCTGCGGATTTTCTGGTCGGCGGTGATCACTCTCGTGACCATCGGCCTGCTGTTCGCCGGTAACTTCGAAGCCATGCAGACCATGGTGGTGCTGGCCGGTCTGCCGTTCTCGGTGGTGCTGGTGTTCTTCATGTTCGGCTTGCACAAGGCCATGCGCCAGGACGTGCAGATCGAACAGGAGCAAGCGGAGTTGGCGGCGCGCGGTCGTCGTGGTTTCAGTGAGCGTTTGACGCAACTGGACCTGCAACCGAGCCAGTCGGTGGTCCAGCGTTTCATGGACAAGCATGTGAGCCCGGCATTGCAGGACGCGACGACGCAAATGCGCGCTCAAGGCCTGGAAGTGCAGACGCTGCTGGGCAAGTCCAAGCGTTGCATGGGCGTGCGGGTCGAGATGGAGGAGGGCAACCCGTTTGTCTACGAAGTCAGCCTGGACGGTTATCTGGCCACGCCAACCGAGTCGGCGCAGTCGGATGAGGCACGTCAGCGCTACTACCGTGCCGAAGTGTACCTGCACAACGGCAGCCAGGATTACGACCTGATGGGCTTCACTCAGGATCAGATCACGCGTGATGTGCTCGATCAGTTTGAAAGCCATCGGCAGCTCCTTGGCCGGGTGTATAGCTGAGGTGTGAGTGGCGCGGTGTTTCAGTCTGAAGCACCGCGTTGTGCCTTTAAAAAGATCACAGCCTTCGGCAGCTCCTACTTTGATCGCATTCCCCTGTAGGAGCTGCCGAAGGCTGCGATCTTTTGACCTTCAAACAAAAACGCCGCGATCCTCTCGCGGCGTTTTTGTGTCTGTTGCCTTTACCCCAGGTTCTTGCCGAGCAGCGCGTGATACAGCTCGCTGTCGCCGAGAATCCCCACCACATGGTTGTTGTCGTGCAGCACTAGCTTGTTGCCGGTCTGATAACGAATCTGCAACGCGTCGCGCATGCCGATGTTCGAGTCCACCAGTGTCGGTTTGCGACCCAGGCCTTCAACGGCCTGACCCGGTACCCAGTTCTGCAAGTCCAGCGCAGAGCCGTTCTGACGAGCGCCTTTGATGGTGTTGCCTTCCGCCAGGTCCAGCCACGAATCGCCACCCGGATCGAGGCACACCGAACCGTTGATGCGTTTGCAGTTGTCCAGGGTGCGCATCAGGCTGCGACCGCACAGCACGTTCAGCGGGTTGGTGTGGGCGACGAAGGTCCGCACATAATCGTCTGCCGGGTTGAGAACGATTTCTTCCGGCTTGCTGTACTGGATGATCCGGCCGTCTTTCATGATCGCGATGCGGCTGCCGAGCTTCAGGGCTTCATCGAGGTCGTGGCTCACGAACACGATGGTCTTGCTCAGCTTGCGTTGCAGTTCCAGCAGTTCGTCCTGCAAACCCTGGCGGATCAGCGGGTCGAGCGCCGAGAACGGTTCGTCCATCAGCAGAATGTCGGCGTCCATCGCCAGCGCACGGGCCAGGCCCACACGCTGTTGCATGCCGCCGGACAGCTCATCGGGTTTCTTGTTGCGCCATTGGGTCAGGCCCACCAGTTCGAGTTTTTCATCGACCAGTTTCTTGCGTTCCTTCTCCGGACGACCCTGCATTTCCAGACCGAAACTGATGTTCTCGCGCACCGTCAGCCAAGGCATCAGGGCGAACTTCTGGAACACCATGGCGATACGCTTGGTACGCATCATTTTCAGTTCGGCCGGGGTACACGAAGCAATGTTGATCTGCTTGCCTTCGTGCTCGACGAACAGCTTGCCGCGGCTGACGGTGTTGAGACCGTTGATGCAGCGCAGCAGGCTGGATTTGCCCGATCCGGACAAGCCCATCAGTACGCAGATTTCACCTTTCTCGACATCCAGGCTGGCCTTTTCCACGCCAACGATCTGTCCGGTCTTTTTCAGGATCTCGCTGCGGGTCAAACCTTGATCGAGAAGCTTCAGGGCTTCGCGCGGATCCTTGGTGAAGATTACGTCGACGTCTTCAAAGCGAATTATGCTCATGCGTCACCCCCTACTTTGGCGTCGGGTTGTTTGCAGATACGGTCGAGCATGATCGCCAGCAGTACGATCGCCAGGCCCGCTTCGAAGCCCAGGGCGATATCAGCAGTGTTCAGTGCGTTGACCACCGGTTTGCCGAGTCCATCGGCGCCTACCAGTGCCGCGATCACCACCATCGACAACGACAGCATGATGCACTGGGTGATGCCCGCCGCGATGCTTGGCATGGCGTGGGGCAGTTCGATGCGTGAAAGCAGCTGACGGCGCGAGCAGCCGAAGGCCTTGCCGGCGTCCATCAGTTCTTGCGGAACATCGCGGATGCCCAGGTAGGTCAGGCGGATGGGCGCGGCAATCGCGAACACCACCGTCGAGATCAGACCCGGGACCACACCCAGACCGAAGAGGGTCAGGGTAGGAATGAGGTACACGAAGGTCGGTACGGTCTGCATCAGATCGAGCACCGGACGCATCATGGTGTAGAACATCGGTTTGTGCGCGGCGACGATACCCAACGGTACGCCGATGACCACGCAGACCAGGGTGGCGAACAACACCTGGGCGAGGGTTTCCATGGTTTCCTGCCAGTACCCCAGGTTGAGGATCAGCAGAAAGGAAGCAATGACGAAGGCGGTCAGGCCCCATTTGCGCTGGATGAAGTGCGCCAGTATTGCGATCAGGCCGATCAAGACCAGCGGGTTGAACCAGGTCAGCGCAAACGTCACGCCGTGGATCATCGTTTCCAGTGACACGGCAATTGCGTCGAAGGTGTTGGCGCCGTGTTGCGTCAACCATTCAACGAAGCCTGCGATGTACTGGCCTAAAGGTATTTTCTGATCAATCAGCATGGTAGTGAACGTCCGCATGCAAGGAAATAAACAGCCCGGACGACCGAAGTCGTCCGGCATAAGCGATGCTCCCTAATTTCAAGGCTGCGCGAGCTTGGCTTTCACGGCCTCCAGGCCAGGTTTACCGTCAATGGTGGTCACGCCAGCGAGCCAGGTATCGAGCACCTGTGGGTTCTTTTTCAGCCAGGCCTTGGCGGCCGCGTCAGGCTTCATCTTGTCGTCCAGGACGTTGCCCATCAGCGTGCTTTCCATGTCGAGGGTGAACACCAGGTTTTTAAGCAGCTGACCCACGTTGCTGCATTCCTGGGCGTAACCCTTGCGGGTGTTGGTGAAAATGGTCGCCTGACCGAAGTTGGGGCCGAAGAAATCATCGCCGCCAGTCAGGTACTTCATCTTGAAGCGTGTGTTCATCGGGTGCGGTTCCCAGCCCAGGAACACCACGGCGGTGTTGCGGCGCTGGGCGCGATCGACTTGCGAGAGCATGCCTGCCTCGCTGGACTCGACCACCTTGAAGCCGGCGTCTTTCAAGCCGAAGGCGTTCTTGTCGATCATGCTCTGGATCAGACGGTTGCCGTCGTTACCTGGTTCGATCCCGTAGATTTTGCCGTCCAGTTCCTTTTTGAACTTGGCGATGTCGGCGAAATCCTTCAGACCTTTGTTATACAACTCTTCCGGTACGGCGAGTGTGTATTTTGCGTTTTCGAGGTTGGCGCGCAGGGTATCCACGGTTCCGGCATCGCGGTAAGGCTTGATGTCGTTTTCCATGGTCGGCATCCAGTTGCCGAGGAAGATGTCCATGTTCTTGCCGTCGGCCAGGGACTTGTAGGTCACTGGCACGGAAATCATGGTGGTTTTGGTTTTGTAGCCCAGGGCATCGAGGACGACGCTGGTGGTGGCGGTGGTGACGGTAATGTCGGTCCAGCCGACATCGGAGAAGTTTACGGTGCTGCATTGGGCCGGTTCGGCGGCTTGCGCCAGAACCGGCAGACTAAGCATGGCGGCCAACAACAACGACGGGGAACCTTTCATGGATGGACTCCTTGGTGTTTTTTTTGGCAGTGTTCCGACTGGACCACCGCACTTATAGGTTGCGGTTGGATGGCGTTTTGGAGACAGCTCTACCACGGCGCCTTGCAATCGAGTCGATATGATCATGTACCAGTGAAAATCTGACGCCTACAGGGTGCGTCGTAACCAGTACAGGGATGGTCGCATCCAGTGTCAGTGACGTCGTTTACAGATTTTTTCAGTCCCTTTTTCCCCTCTGCGCCGCAAAAAAACGGCGAAAACATGGCGCAAAACGCACACGGCGTTACTGGGCATGAGTGCGTCGGTGTGAGACGTCGAACGACATGACAAAAGGCTGATGATGCGGCCATCTCGGCGGATTGCAGCTTGAGCGTAGCAGCTCCGCCACCGGGCGCTTTTGCGTCTGGAGTTGGCTCATCCAGGAGTTCGGCAGTAATGGCTATCAGTGTTTTCGACCTGTTCAAAATCGGCATCGGCCCTTCCAGTTCGCACACCGTGGGGCCTATGCGGGCGGCGGCGCTGTTCGTACAGGGTTTGCGTGAGCGCGGATTGCTTGAGCAAGTGCGTCGCGTCGAAGTACAGCTATATGGTTCGTTGTCGGCCACCGGCATCGGTCACGGCAGCGACAATGCGGTGATCATGGGCTTGATGGGCGAGTGGCCGGATGCGATCGATCCGTCGCAAATCGGCATCCGCATCGCCACCCTGCGCGAAACCCACACCCTGCTGCTCGATGGTCGCTTGTCGGTGCCGTTCGTTTGGAACAGGGACATGCGTCTGATCGACGAAAACCTGCCGTTCCATCCGAATGCCATGACCCTGATTGTCGAAGGCGATGACGGCGAACTTCATCGCGACACCTACTATTCGGTCGGCGGCGGTTTTGTCGTCGATGAGTCGCAAGCCTCCAGCGGCGTGGTCGACCTGGATCGAACGGTGTTGCCGTACAATTTCTCCAGCGCGGCGGAACTGCTGGCGCTGTGCAAAAAACACAACTTGCGCGTCGCTGAATTGATGTTGGCCAACGAGAAGGTCTGGCGCAGCGAAGATGAAATCCGCAGTGGCCTGATGACGCTCTGGCGCGCCATGCAGGATTGCGTCGAGCAAGGCCTCAAGCACGAAGGCATCCTGCCCGGTGGCCTTAATGTGCGCCGGCGCGCGGCCAAACTGCATCGCAGTTTGCAGGAGCTGAACAAGCCCAACGTGATCGGCTCGACACTGAGCGCAATGGAATGGGTCAACCTGTTCGCTCTGGCGGTCAACGAAGAAAACGCGGCAGGCGGGCGCATGGTCACGGCACCGACCAATGGTGCGGCAGGGATCATTCCGGCGGTGTTGCACTACTTTATGAAATTCAGCGAAGACGTAACCGACGCCAATGTCGTCGACTACTTCCTGGGTGCTGCTTCGGTCGGGATATTGTGCAAGAAGAACGCTTCGATCTCCGGTGCCGAAGTCGGTTGCCAGGGCGAAGTCGGCTCGGCCTGCGCGATGGCAGCGGCGGGGCTGGCGGAAATCCTCGGTGCTTCGCCGGAGCAGTTGTGCAACGCGGCGGAAATCGGCCTGGAACACAACCTCGGCCTGACGTGCGACCCGGTGGGCGGTTTGGTGCAGGTACCGTGCATCGAGCGCAACGCAATTGCGGCAGTAAAAGCGATCAACGCGGCGCAGATGGCTTTACGCGGTGATGGGCAGCACTTCATTTCGCTGGATCGGGTGATTCGCACGATGCGCGATACGGGTGCCGATATGCATGACAAATATAAGGAGACGTCGCGGGGTGGGTTGGCGGTTAGCGCGGTTGAGTGTTGATGTGTAATGTCAGAATCACTTGGATACAGGTGTAAATCCTTTGCAGGAGTAGTGTTTTCTAGAATGCTGGCGCTCAATTTCCCGACATCGAGGACTTATGTTAACGACAACGCTATCCAGTTCTGTTCCCAATCTTGGTGGAGTGCTTCTGGATCCGGGCTTTCGTGCGAAAACAACGTTGGTACACAAACAATTGGTTTCGGCAGCAAACAATCCGGGCTCGCTTCATCTTGCCAGTAGCAGCAAATCGGCATGGGTGAAACACGATTGTTCTCCAGCGACGTTGCTACATAGCGTTGAAGTCCATACCAAGCGTGGCCTGTTGAACTTGAATGCGTCGAAGGACTTTGCCACCGGTGCGCTCAGCCAAGAGAGCAAGCGTGAGGTTGAGCGTGCAGTGACCTCTACCGTGGCCGCACTGAATCAAGTTATGGCAAGGAACGACGCCGGACCACCGTTAATTACAATTCACGAAAACCATTTGATCGGTGATGGTTTGGTTCATGAGGATCGCAATATTCCCCGAAGTGGTAACCCTGACGATTACGATCGTTACCATACGCTGGGAGTTCCTTTTGCGGAAAATGGTCGCATGCAGGCCCATTATCATCTTGAGTTCCGGGGTGGGTTAACTGCCGCAGCCGTTGCTGATGTACTTAATAGTCTCAATGATTTAGGAACGGTCATTGCCGGGAGGGAGATCATTTCAGCAGAAGATATCGAACTGATTCTTGGCAAGATGCCAGCGAACGATGCTGCGAAGTCATCATTGCGTATGGATATCAAAGCTGTCCGCCAGTTGATTCCAAGTGAACTCGGTGCAGGCTCATCAAAAACACAGGTTCGCGATGAGTTGTTTGGTGCATTTACTGCCCTGGGTAGCGCAAATGTAGAGGTAAGCACGGGCCAGGTGTTTCGGAGTGCTCATATGAACGGATTTCGCGTTGCAGAGCCTGACTGTCTGGGTAACGGCAATACCCGGCTGAGTGATGATCTTGCATTAATTGAGTCTATTTCAGGTGGCAGTTCGGTTTCTTCTTTGACCACCCAGCACTTGTTGGATATTCACCTTTCTTTTCGAAAAGCGATGACTGATCTTCCCGATACGGCGGTAGTCGGGATGAAGGAGGTTCAAGCATTTAAAGAGCGGCTGGAGGTTGCCTCTGAGCAGGTAGTAGGTATGTTGCGGCGGTCCTGATTATCGCAGGCCTGTTTGTGACGAAGACCAGTCAAAACTGCGCGCTAAGTGAACATCCGATTTGAACCGCGCCACCTTTTGGCGCGTCGCTAACAGATAACTCGTCTCACCGATGGTCGGCTCTCAACCAGAGTCCGACCGTCCGTCACCCGTGCTTGCGGTGACACTCTTCCCCGGCTGCTCGCAGCCCTGTTCCCACAAGTGCTACCGATTTGCTCACCGCTTGTGGGCCGGGCACTTGCCAGTCCTGATGGCCATTTAAATCCTTACTCCCTGCGTGTCATATACAGACACATTCCGACGTCGTTTTTAGGAGTTATTGAACGCGCATTCAAATTTAGGCACGGCAATTGCTCTGTCATTACAAAGCCCGTCTCCCACGCGAGAACGATGGCAATAACAAGAGCCTCCGCCTGAGGCCATCACCCGCTTTGTGTGAGGAGATACCGCGATGACGTCGTTCAACTCCGGGGCCCAACCCCAGAACCGTGCGCCTCAATCCATCGGCTTTCTGCTGTTGGACAATTTCACGCTGATTTCCCTGGCGTCCGCAGTGGAACCACTGCGCATGGCCAACCAGTTGTCCGGTCGTGAGCTGTATCGCTGGACCACCCTCACCGTCGATGGCGGTCAAGTCTGGGCCAGTGATGGTCTGCAAATCACCCCTGACGCCTCCATGCACAAAGCGCCACCTCTGGACACCGTGATTGTCTGCGGCGGTATCGGCATTCAACGCACCGTTACCCGCGAACACGTGTCATGGCTGCAAAGCCAGGCGCGTCAGTCCCGTCGCCTCGGCGCGGTCTGCACCGGCAGCTGGGCCCTGGCCTGTGCCGGTCTGCTGGACGGTTTTGATTGCAGCGTGCACTGGGAATGTCTGGCGGCGATGCAGGAAGCTTTCCCGCGTGTGGCCATGAGCACGCGCCTGTTCACCCTCGACCGTAACCGTTTCACCAGTTCCGGTGGCACCGCGCCGCTGGACATGATGCTGCACTTGATCAGCCGTGATCACGGTCGCGAACTGTCCGCCGCGATCTCGGAAATGTTCGTCTACGAGCGCATCCGCAACGAGCAGGATCACCAGCGCGTGCCGCTCAAGCACATGCTTGGTACCAACCAGCCGAAGTTGCAGGAAATCGTTGCGCTGATGGAAGCCAACCTGGAAGAGCCGATCGATCTCGACGAGCTGGCGGTGTATGTCGCCGTGTCCCGTCGTCAGCTGGAGCGGCTGTTCCAGAAGTACCTGCATTGCTCGCCTTCGCGTTATTACCTGAAGCTGCGGCTGATCCGTGCGCGGCAGTTGCTCAAGCAAACGCCGATGTCGATCATCGAAGTGGCGTCGGTGTGTGGCTTCGTGTCCACGCCGCACTTCTCCAAGTGCTACCGCGAATACTTCGGCATTCCGCCGCGTGACGAGCGCGTAGGGTCCAATACCACGCAGCAAGTGGCGATGATGCCGCTGCCGCAGGCGCTGGTGCTGTCGCCGTTGTCCGGGCCGTTGTCGGCGCTGAGTCAGGCGCGTAATGAGTCGACGTTTGCTAGCGTAAGGCTCTAAAACCGAGTCGCATTCATCGCGGGCAAGCCCGCTCCCACAGGGAACTTGGTTGGATCACAAATCTGCAATCCAACCTGAAAACCTGTGGGAGCGGGCTTGCCCGCGATTGGATTTAACGGGTGGTATGGCTTTGCTGGTAGTCCGACAACGCTGGCAATAATTGCTTGTCGATGGCCTGGCGCACGGCCGGCAGGATCGTCGCGCTGCTGGTGTACATCTCCTTGACCATCTTGCGCAGTTCATACGCCCGGGCATCGTCCAAGCCCCTTACGGCGCACTCGCACGCCTGTTCGGCGGTCGCGCCACTGGGCACTTGAAACCCCAATGCCTTGAGCTGGCCCAACAGGTCTTCCTGGTCTATCAAATCGGCGTACATCATGACGCAATCCTTCTTCAGGGAACGGTGTCGTGACTCGATTCTGGTGGGGGTGCCGGGTGTCGGCAAGGGCGATTTGTCGCAATGGCCGCAATGGCTATGAACAGGTCGTTTTCGGCTAACGTGCCACGAAGAGGAGTGGGCACACTGGACCCAGCTCGCTTCACGAAGGTTTGGTCACCCTCGCACGGCAGCTCCTCAACAGTACCCTCTGCCTCGATCCTGTCACGGCTTGATCGGGGCTTTTTTTGTCTGTGAATCCGGGGAGATATGCGGTGTCTGGTCTGACGCAATCGCGGGCAAGCCACGCTCCCACAGGATCGGGGTTACCACAGATTTGGTGAACGACGCCAAACCTGTGGGAGCTGCGGTGCGGCGATCCGACTTGCCAGCGATGAACGATGACGCGGTTTAGCGCTGCAACACGAGAATGCGCGACAGCAGCTCATCCCGGTCGACATAGCAACCCTGGAAATGCCGTGCCCCCGTGGCGGGATCAAACGCATTGCGCGCATGCAAGGTGCGGCGGTTGTCGAAGCACCAGAGTTCGCCGGGATTGAGCCGCTGCATCAGCCTGAAGCGGGGCTCGCGGGTCATCGCAATGAAACGACGATAAGCGCGATAAAGCTTGGGCATCTGCTCCACCGACGAATCGAACGGACCGCGCAGAAAGTTGGCCATGCGGATTTCCGACACTTGCCCCAAGGCGTTCAGCGCGATGATCGGCGCGAGGCAGCGATAGTCGCTGTGCCGGTCCTTGTTGCGGAACTCCACGGGGATCTCGCAGAGGCTATTGAACGACTCCGGATCTTCCCGACGCAACGCATCGGCAATGGCAAAACCATCGACAAAAATACTCTCGCCGCCCTCGGCGTCGTTCACCAGGCAATGCAGGAATTGCAGCCCCGGTTGCAACTCCCGGGTCGGCAGGTCGCTGTGCAGCGGCAGGTTGAACGCGGTATAGGCGTTGCTGTCAGCGTCGGCCTTGGATTGCACGTTGAACAGCACGCCGAAATTGCTCTCGCGGATGAAGGAAATCCGCTGGGCGATCAGCTTCAACGAGCCGGGCTCGGTGGGCACACCACGGACCTGGGTCAAACCAGTATCGCGCACGGCCAGCAGCCATTGCAGCAAGGCGTCGTTGTCGTTCATCAGTGCGTGATATTCGAATACCGGCAACTGCAAATCGCTGTGCCAAAGCCTGGCTTGGGGTTTGCCTGCCAGACGCTCGGCGCGGGAATCGTCGTCATAGGCGTGGGCCCTCAGCCAACCGGGATCGAAGCGGCTGAGGTGGCCGTCCTGCCATTGAACGCACAGGCAACCTTCAGCGTCGACGCTGGTTTCGGCGGGCAGCAGGTTTTCAGGCACGTCGACGATTTCCAGCACCTGTTCTCGGGTCACCGTGTAGACGCATTGCGGGCACGGGCAGTTGTCCCGCAGCCATTGATGGTGGAAAGGGCTGACGCGGTTGTCGGCCCACTTCACCAGAACACGATCCGCCAAGGCCTGCACGCCTGTCAGCGCGCTGATCAACGGATAAGTACGGAAGTCGGCAAAAGCGGCGGCGGTGTTCATGGCGATCTCCTTGTTATTTTTTTGGTGGTAACGCGATCACTCGGCCGATGTATTCGGGGGTTGGCAAGTCAGTTTGTTCAGTGACGATGGCTTGCAGTTTGCCCAGGGTTTGCTCGCTGAACGGTGCGGAACGAGGACCGGCCAGATCCACGTGCAGCAGCATTTGCTCGTTGCCTGCCAGCTCCTTGTCGTCACCGACCAGATGCAGGCTGTGATAGAGGTGCAGGCGCTTGCTGTCGTGGGCGATGATTTGTGTGTGCACTTCGACGTCGGCGTCGAGCTTCACTTCGTGCAGGTAATTCAGGTGCAGCTCCAGGGTGAACAGCGAATTGCCGCTGGCTTCGCGGTTGTTGCTGTCCATGCCGAGGCGATCCATCAGGGCGTCGGTGGCGTAGCTGAAGATCAGCAGGTAGAAGGCGTCGCGCAGATGGCCGTTGTAGTCGACCCAGTCGGGGATGATTCTGGTTTGGTAGGTGGTGAGGGTGGGCATGTTGGCTGATCCAGAACAGATAGTGATTGGAGTGCCGTCATCGCCAGCAGGCTGGCTCCCACATTGGAATGCATTCTCCTTTGGGAGCCAGGCTGCTGGCGATGTGGCCAGTCCTGATAGTCGATTACTCGCTGAACGCCATCCCGTGCTTCTCTTTGGTGGTCTTCACTGCCTCAAGCACCGCCAGCAGGCAGTCATCACGATAGCGTTCCAGCGCCGAAATGCTGTGTTTGCCCAGTTGATCGCTGGTGCCGTCCACCACATCGTCGATCAGTTTGTCGGTCAGTTCCGGCGCCGGCAGATAAGTCCATGGCAACTGCAATGCCGGGCCAAACTGCGCCATGAAGTGGCGCATACCGGCATCACCGCCGGCCAGAGTGTAGGTCAGGAACGTGCCCATGAACGACCAGCGCAGACCGGCACCAAAACGGATCGCATCGTCAATTTCGCCAGTGGTTGCCACGCCATCGTTGACCAGGTGCAACGCCTCACGCCACAACGCTTCAAGCAAGCGGTCAGCGATGAAACCAGGCACTTCCTTGCGCACGTGCAGCGGGCGCATACCCAGGGATTCGTAGACTTTCATCGCCGCTTGCACGGCTTCTGGCGCGGTGTTTTTACCGCCGACCACTTCCACCAAGGGCAGCAGGTAAACCGGGTTGAACGGGTGACCGACCACGCAGCGTTCCGGGTGGGTCGAGCTCTCGTAGAACTCGCTCGGCAGCAGGCCGGACGTGCTGGAGCCGATCAGTGCATTGGGCTTGGCCGCCGCGCTGATTTTGCTGTGCAGTTCCAGTTTCAGATCAAGGCGTTCCGGAGCACTTTCCTGGATGAAGTCAGCATCGCGAACGCATTCTTCGATGGTGGCGACGAAGCGCAAACGATCCTGCGAGGCACCGGGTGCCAGGCCTTGTTTTTCCAGTGCGCCCCAGGCATTGGCGACGCGTTTGCGCAGCGCGGCTTCGGCACCGGGCGCCGGGTCCCATGCCACTACGTCGAGGCCGTGGGCGAGGGCGCGGGATACCCAACCGCTGCCGATGACACCGCTGCCCAGCGCGGCGAAGGTTTTGATATCGGTGATAAAGCTCATGGTGACTTCCTGAAGAGTTCGATGATCCGTGTAGGAGCTGCCGCAGGCTGCGAT
>NZ_JBSVXD010000134.1:0-15865 GCF_054070755.1 Pseudomonas sp. SDO5591_S426
ATTTTGCCTTTCAAAAAGCAACATCAAAAGATCGCAGCCTGCGGCAGCTCCTACAGGGAGTCCTCTGGGCTTGTTGTTGTGGTTGACCCAAGGCATCTGTGATGAAATGCGACCCCGATCTCTACCGCGCCACGTCGCCATCACTCGCCGTGAAACCCCGTCTGATTCGCCATCTGTTCCTGCCGCCGCTGATCATCGCCCTGATGATCGGACTGGGTTACATCGGCTTTTGGGTCAGTGAACACTATGGCATCCGCAGTCTCAGCGAAAACGGCCAGCGTCAGCTGGAACTGCACGCCCGCGCCGTCGAAAGCGAGATCAGCAAATACACCTACCTGCCCAGCCTGCTGGAACTCGAAACCAGTGTTTCGAAGCTGCTGGCCGACCCGAGCCCGGAACACCGGCAAACGGTCAATGATTACCTTGAAGGCCTGAACCGGCGCAGCCGCAGTCGGGCCATCTACGTGATGGACACCACCGGTCGCGTCATGGCCACCAGCAACTGGCGCGATGTCGACAGTTACCTGGGTGAAGACCTGTCCTTCCGTGCCTATTTCCAGAACGCCGTGCGCGGGCAACCGGGGCGCTTCTACGGCATCGGCAGCACCAACGGCGAACCCGGCTACTACCTGGCCCATGGCCTGGAAGAACACGGCAAGATCATCGGCGTCGCGGTGGTCAAGGTCCGCCTCGAAGCCATGGAAGAACGCTGGCAGCGAGCGCGCCTGGAAGCCTTCGTCAGCGACGAAAACGGCATCATCATTCTCTCCAGCGATCCCGCGCGGCGCTTGAAATCCGTGGTGCCGCTAAGCGATGAAACCAAAGAGAAACTGGCCCGCAGCCTGCAGTACTACTGGTTCCCGCTCAACGAACTGCAACCGCTGGCCCGGGAAACTCTGTCCGAAGGCGTGGAAAAACTCACCTTCCCGGCCAACAGCGAACTGGTGTCCGACGATGAAAACATCAGCTACCTGTCGCAAACCCGGCCCTTGAGCGATACACCGTGGAACTTCACCCTGCTGACGCCGCTGCAGGATCTGCGCCGAGAAGCGATCAATCAGGGGATTCTGGTGGCGGTGGCGTTTGCCCTTGTCGCCTTCCTGCTGATTGCCTGGAACGAGCGGCGCAAGGTGATTGCTACACGTCTCGCGGCCCGGGAAGCCTTGCAGGAAGCCAACAATCAACTGGAGCGTCGGATTACCGAACGCACCGTCGACCTGCGCGCCAGCAACGAACGGCTCAAGGGCCAGATCCGCGAACGGCGCCACGCCGAAGAGACCTTGCGCCGCGCTCAGGATGAACTGGTGCAGGCCGGAAAACTCGCAGCCATCGGCCAGATGTCCACCAGCATCGCCCACGAACTGAACCAGCCGCTGGCAGCGCTGCGTACGCTGTCCGGCAATACCGTGCGCTTTTTGGAACGTGGCCAACTCGACGTGGCCAGCACCAACCTCAAGACCATCAACGAATTGATCGACCGCATGGGCCGCATCACTGCCAGCCTGCGCTCCTTCGCCCGGCGCGGTGACGACAAGGGTCAGGCGTGCCTCGGCAAAGGTGTCGAGGCGGCATTGCAGTTGCTCGATGGACGAATGAAAAACACGCAGTTGCACCGCTATTTCGAAGAGGTGCAGGTGCAGATCGACCAGACCCGCCTGGAGCAGATTCTGGTCAATCTGATCGGCAACGCCCTCGATGCCATGCAGGCGCAGCCGCAACCCGAGCTGTGGCTTGAAGGCGAAGCGTTCGATGGCAAGTATCGCCTGCGTGTGCGGGACAACGGCCACGGTATCGACGCCGAAGCGCGCAAGCACCTGTTCGAACCATTCTTCACCACCAAGCCCGGTGAACAAGGCCTGGGCCTTGGCCTGACGCTGTCCGCCAGCCTCGCCGCCGCCACCGGCGGTCATCTGGGTGTCGAGCACCCGGCCAGCGGTGGCACCGCATTCGTCCTCAGTTTACCGTTGGTAAGCCCCACTCCCGCCGAGCCAATATGAACAACGACCTTAGTGTATTGATCGTCGAAGACGACCCCCACGTGCTGCTCGGCTGCCAACAGGCGCTGACCCTGGAAGACATTCCCTGCATTGGCGTTGGCAGCGCCGAAGAAGCTCTGGAGCGGGTCGGTGACAACTTTGCCGGCATCGTCATCAGCGACATACGCCTGCCGGGCATTGATGGACTTGAATTGCTCGGTCGGCTCAAGGAACGTGATCGCAGCTTGCCGGTGGTGCTGATTACCGGCCACGGCGACATTTCCATGGCCGTCGGCGCAATGCAGAAAGGCGCCTACGACTTCATGGAGAAACCGTTTTCTCCGGAACGGCTGGTGGATGTGGCCCGCCGCGCGCTGGAGCAACGCAGCCTGGCGCGGGAGGTGTCGTCGTTGCGTCGGCAACTGGCCGAGCGTGATTCCCTCGAAGGCCGGATCATCGGTCGTTCGCCGGCCATGCAGAACCTGCGCGAACTGATTGCCAACGTCGCCGATACCTCGGCCAACGTGCTGATCGAGGGTGAAACCGGCACCGGCAAGGAACTGGTCGCCCGTTGCCTGCATGATTTCAGTCGCCGTCACACTAAACAGTTCGTCGCACTGAACTGCGGCGGCCTGCCCGAGAACCTGTTCGAAAGCGAGATTTTCGGCCACGAGGCCAACGCCTTCACCGGCGCCGGCAAACGGCGGATCGGCAAGATCGAACACGCCGACGGCGGCACACTGTTCCTCGACGAAGTCGAAAGCATGCCCCTGCCCTTGCAGATCAAACTGCTGCGGGTATTGCAGGAACGCACCCTTGAGCGCCTCGGTTCAAACCAGAGCGTAGCGGTGGATTGCCGGGTGATCGCGGCGACCAAATCCGATCTCGACGAATCGAGCAAGGCCGGCGAGTTCCGTAGCGACCTGTATTACCGGCTCAACGTGGTGACCCTGGAACTGCCGCCGCTGCGCGAACGCCGCGAAGACATCCTGCAACTGTTCGAATACTTCTTGCAGCAGTCATCGCTGCGCTTCGACCGCATCGCGCCGGAGCTGGATAACCAGACCGTCTCGAACCTGATGAGCCACGATTGGCCGGGCAACGTGCGCGAACTGCGCAACGTCGCCGAGCGCTTTGCCCTCGGCCTGCCAGCGTTCAAAAAACCCGGTGCGGGCGGCAGCACTCCGGGCCTGGCCTTCGCCGAGGCGGTGGAAGCCTTCGAACGCAACCTGTTGAGCGATGCCTTGCAACGCAGCGGCGGTAACCTCACCCAGGCCAGTCAGGAACTGGGCATGGCCAAGACCACCTTGTTCGACAAAGTGAAGAAGTACGGACTGAGTCACTGATTCACACTTTAGAAGCGCTAATCCCCTGCTCCGCAGCGGTGTTCCAACGATAGCGGTGTGTCAGTCAATGATAATGTCGACTGATGCGCCGCTATCGCGAGCAAGCTCGGCTCCTACGGGTAAAGCGTTACTGTCCGTAAACCTTTTCGAGCTGCGCCTGGGTCAGCGCATCTTCAAACGGCACCGGCACTGATTTCACCGCGCCATAGAGGTTGCGGTAACGCCAGTAATTTCCGTTGTTCGCCAGTTGATAACCGCGCTCGACCACGCGCTGACCATCAAGCACATAACGCAACGTTTCCTGAGCCGCCGGCGGTGGCGTTGGTTGCATCAGGTCGGTAGCCAGTACCCGCATGGACTCGTCGATGCACTCGTCGAGCACCGCGGTGACCTTCGTCAATTCAAGGTTGCCGTCATCGATGCATTGGCTGCCACAGCGACGGATCGGCTGGCTGGTCACCTCAATGCGCATGCGGTACAACGGCGAACCCGCGATATCCTGGACCTGAACCTGATTGACCAGGACAAAGCTGCCACGATCCGGTGTCAGCATCAGTTTCGGCTCGATCAACAAACGCGCCGTAACCTGCCCTTCACCCTGCTTGAGCCCAGCCACTTGTGATGCCTGCTGATAGCGCTGCTGCAATCGTGCCTGCAAGGGCACGCCGGCGAGCAAATCCGCCATCGGCCGCGAATCCTTCAGGGCCGATTTTTCAGCATCGCGCTGCAAGGTGCCGCTGCCCATCTGGGTGTTGACCAGACTGGCCACCAACACCCCGGCCAGCCCGGCACCGGTGCCCGAGTTCAGCAGCAGGGCCTGGCTGGACGACGCAGCCTTCAAAGCGTCCTTGCTGTCGATCACAGTGCTGGCACCGACAAAATCTTGCGGCACCTGCACATCGACTTCGAGCCCGTGCGCCTGGACATAAGGCAAAGCCGCCTGATCCTTGAAACCAGCCTCGGGAGCGGGTTTCTGCGCACAGCCGCCCGCCATCAGCAGGGCCAGCACGCTGGCCGCTACGATTGAACGCCTCATTTGGCGAACGGGGTGATCATTTGCTGGCGGCTGTTATCCACAGCCTGGTAGAACGCGTTGGACAGGTTGGTATAGGTCGGTTCGTCCCACTCGCCCTGTGCGGCTTGTACCGCGACAAATGGCTGGAACCACAGCAGCTTGTTGTCGGCCAGATCAACCACCATGCCCTGCCCGCCGACCTGCGCCATCGGCACACTGGTCGGCACGATGCTGTAGTAGCTGCGGGTCGCACCGGTGGCAGTGACATACACCAGCAGCAGGCGATCGATGCCATATTTGGCTTTCATCGGCGTCAGGTCTTTGATCGTGTAGCCTTCGCGAAACTTGGTTTCCTTGTAGGCCTTCAGGTCTACCTTCTCGTCGATGCGTTTGGCTTTGTAGCCCTTGGCTTGCAATTTGGCAACGATGGTATCCGGTAGAGTGTCGAAATCGCGTACTTGCCAGGTTTTGACGTTGTCACTGAGCTTGCTGTTGACGCCGGAGTTGATGGCGTAATCGAGAATCCCCTGGTTACCGGTCAACGCCAGTACTGGCGGCGGCAATTCGCTGATCGCCACGCCGATGGTCGGCTCCTTGGCATCCCAGAATTGTTGGTCGAGCGGTACAGGAGGTTGAACGTTGGCACAGCCGGTGAGGGTCAGGCAGGCGAGCAAAGTCAGTGCTGCGAATGTGCGTAGAGCGTGGAATGTCATGGATCAAATCCCTATGATTGAAAACGTTACTGCGTATATCGGCAGCAACGGCCAAAACCATAGTGGCATATTGACACTTATTTGACGACAGCATTCCGTCAGCTGACTGTTCCGCCCTTCGCCTCACTGATGATTTGCCGGATTGCCCCGACAAAAGTTTCCACCGGTTGCCCGCCCGTGACGGCGTACTGGCCGTTGAAAACTACCGTCGGCACCGAACTCACTCCGCGCGACAGCCACAACTGTTCTTCCTCGCGAACCTCTGTGGCGAATTCTTCCGACGCCAGAATCGCCTCGGCCCGCTGCCTGTCCAGTCCGACGCTTTGCGCGATGGTTACCAGTTGAGCGTGATTGGAAGGATTGCCACCGTCGCTGAAATACGCCTTGAACAACGCTTCTTTCAGTTGCTGTTGCAGCCCTTCCAGCCCCGCCCAGTGCAATAGACGGTGAGCATCGAAGGTGTTGTAGATACGGCTGTTGCTGTCGGTGCGAAACGCAAACCCGACCTCGGCGCCGCGTGCGCGGATCATTTCGCGATTCTTTTGCGATTGCTCCGGTGTCGAGCCGTACTTCTCAGTGATGTGTTCGGTGATGTTCTGCCCTTCCGGTCCCATTTTCGGGTTCAGTTCGAAGGGCGGGAAACGGATCTCGGCACGCACCTCGTCACGCAAGATGTGCAGGGCTTTGGTCAGACCATACAAACCGACGACGCACCAGGGGCAGGACACGTCGCTGACGAAATCGATTTTCAGTGGGGCACTCATCGTTCACCTCGCTGGCTGGAACACGCCGGAAAGTTTGAACGATACACCTGCATTGAATGATTTTGTGTAGTGGATCGCGGTGTTAGAGGAGATTATGTTCGGCCACCGGCTCGATCTGCGCCCAGTGCGAAGTGTCCTCGCGATGCTCGCGCAAATACGGCAGCACCGCCGCCAGCAACGGCGCCTTGAACGTCTCCTGGAATCGATGCGCCAACCCCGGAATCAACTTCAACTGGCTGCCGCGCAGGTGCGCCGCCAGATGCACGCCATGCATCACCGGCAACAACGGGTCGGCGGTGCCATGCACCACCAGCGCCGGGACGCGCAATTGATTGAGCAACGCCACCCGGCTTGGCTCGGCCAGGATCGCCATGATCTGCCGTTTCACGCCTTCGGGATTGAACGCCCGGTCATACGACAGTGCCGCCTGATGCAACAACGCCTGGCGATCATCAACGATCGTCGGGCTACCCAGTGCCGCCAGCAAATCGGCCTGTTGCTCCAGGGCCACTTCACGATTCGGTGCGCCGCGACGCGATAGCAATTGCACCAGCGCCGCACTTGGCGCCGGCAGGCCTTCGGCGCCGGATGTGGTCATGATCAGGGTCAGGCTTTCCACCCGTTGCGGCGCCATGGCCGCCATGTGCTGGGCAATCATGCCGCCCATGCTCGCGCCCAGCACGTGGAATTGCTCGATATGCAACGCATCCATCAGGCCCAGGCCATCGTCCGCCATGTCGGTCAGCGAGTACGGTGCCGAGACTGGCAAACCGAGCTTGTAGCGCAGCACTTCGAACGTCAGGTTGGCTTCAAGCGGCGCTTGCCGCCAGGTCGACAGGCCGACATCGCGGTTGTCATAGCGAATCACCCGAAACCCTTGCTGACACAGCGCAATCACCACTTCGTCAGGCCAGTGAATCAACTGCCCGCCCAAGCCCATCACCAGCAGCAATGCCGGGTCCGAGGCACGGCCGATGCTCTGATACGCCAGGCTTACCTGGGCCAGATCCACCCGCTCGGTCGGAACATTGACGTCACAACGAGACGCCGCCAGGGACGGCAGGCCGAACAAAAATGCGGCCAAAAATACAATTCTTGATAAAAAAACACGCATGAAAAACACCAAAACGCAGAACCCCAGTAGAGCGCGAGTCTGATGAAGTTTGTTCAAGCGCGCTGCCACACTTCCATGACAGTTTGATGAAGAGTGCCGGGCGGTCATTGCCTTGCGATAACTATGTACCACCAACGCTGTTCACCACGGACCTCTAATGGCCCCATCGCCGGCATGGCCCGGCCCATTGGAGATCTGTCGTCATGCTCGACGAACCTACGCCCCCACTGGCCGACTTCGGCCTCATCCCCCTTGTCGCCAGTGTGGATCAGTCACTGTTGCTGAGCGCATTGGCCCGCTGGAAAGAATGCCGCAATCAGTGGCTCGACCTTATGGCGCAAAGCCCCCGACCACCACTCGACAGCACGTGGTGGAACGCACGCGCACGCGGCACTGACGTTTCCCGCAGAGCCCACGCAACCCGGCTGTATCGGCAGCATTTCGAGGCTTCGAGCCAGGTGGCTTTTGCACTTGGCAGCTTGCAGGCTGAACAGATGAAAACGCTTGAGGCGGCGTCCGATGCGACTGCGATCTCTGTCGAGCAGCTCACACTGAACAGCGCCGAACTGCCGGGCGCCCTCGTCATCTCCCAGGGCTCCGCGCACCCGGTTGCACAAATGCTCTACCTGCCCGCCGCCCAAATGGCATGGCGCTCTTTTTCCAGCCGCAACGATCTCGAACGCTGGTTGATTGACTACCAAGAGCAATTGCGCGGGCCATCGCGAATCGATGCCGATACGGTGACCGTTGCCTACACCGCACTGGCTAGCGACCCGCTGGACCTCGGCGCCGAGTCTCTGCTGAGCCAACTGTCCAGCGCTGAAGCGGATCTACGTGACAGCGCTTTTGCCCCGGCGCCTGACCTGCCAATCAGCGAGGAGCCATTGAGCGACGACGCAGCCTTTTTCGGCCTGTTGAGTCCGGACATTCCCCTGGGTTTGCGACGCAAGGCTCTGGCGCAGCAACAGTCGGCGCTGGAAAACCTGCTGGGCAACGACTTACAGGACAAGGGCGATGATCCACGCCGGCAACAGCTACAACGGCAACTCGATGCCCTGAATACCGCGGAGAAAGCCAGTGTTCGCGCCGCGACGGCCCTGCTCGCCACCGCAAATCCGTTGCGAATGCTGGAACTGCGCAACCTGCCGAATGCCGATTATGCGGCCCTGTACCAGGCCCGCCTCGCTGGGTTGCGTGCTGAAGCCGATGTGCAGCTGACCCTGAATCAGATCAGTAGCGAAGAACATCAGTGGCTGATGACAGCGCTGGACACGCCGCATCATCTGGACGGCCATTCAGAGGTGGTGGTTGCACGCCTGACGCTCCAGCTGATCGAGCCCGATAGCACCCGTTCGCCGACTCAGACTCAAGAGCTGGACGGCGTCCTGCTGTTTACCCATCCCTCCGCGTTGCAGTCCGACTCGGCGCAAAGTCTGTTGCTGTAC
Source organism: Pseudomonas sp. SDO5591_S426 (assembly GCF_054070755.1). NCBI lineage: Bacteria > Pseudomonadati > Pseudomonadota > Gammaproteobacteria > Pseudomonadales > Pseudomonadaceae > Pseudomonas > Pseudomonas sp. SDO5591_S426. Next base: position 8,374 of record NZ_JBSVXD010000134.1, read on the forward strand.
TGGCCCGGTCGCTTCGGTGGTCTGCAGCGCTTTGACTCCCGGCAAGCGCTTGAGCAAACGCTGTTCAAACTGACGACCCATGACCAGTCGCTGTTGCTCTCACCGTTGAGCGTCAACCCGTTTGAATACGCCTTGCAGAGCCAGCTCTACCGCTGTGAACAGCAGGCCGCGCAATTGATCGCCGAGAACCCCGTTCCGTCCCATACAAACCAACGCGCCGTGAAGATGGATAACCTGCGCGAGCAGACACTCGCTCGCCTGACCGTGGCGATTCCTGCCGCCCGGGAACTGGCCTTCGCGCAATGGCTGGAACAGAGCAACAGCAGTGGCTTGGCCAATAGCTTGCCGCAATGGTTCGGCACACTCACCGATGCTCAACGCGCGCAGTTCAAGGGGCTGTTCACGTCCTGCATCACAGCGATGAAGCGTGCCCATGAACTGCTTGAACGCGAGCTGCCACCGAGGGAGGCCTTCAGCAAAAAAGCCATCGACGCACGCTTGCGTCAGGACTTCGGCTTGACGCAAAACGTCGAGGTGACGCTGGACCTGCCCGACGCCACCCATTGGCAAAAAATCCTGAGCGACGGTGCCGCCCCTGGGACGCCGCAGCAGAACGTACTGATCGCCAGCCCGCAACGAAGCCGGTTGTCGCTCGCCGAACTGGCGCAAGGCAATATCGATCAAGCGTTGTGGTGGCGATTGTCCTTCATGAAGGTCGAGATCACTGCCGATGACCAGTCGGAACGCGAGAAACTCAAAAACGGGATCACCCAGGCCTGGCTGCGCAAAATGGTCACTGAGCTGGACTTGGCCGGGAAATATGAAACGCTGATCCGCGACACGTTCCTGGGAACGTCGAGCGCTTCGACCTTCAGCAACGAACATCGACGCGAATGCCTGAGCGAACCCTGGCGCCTGATGCTCAAGCTGCAAGGCGAATCCGCCATGCTGCAACAGCAGATCAGCGCCGCGGGCCTGCAAGTGCTGCAACTCGCCATCGACGCCAGTAGCCGCGAGGGTTACGCGGTCGGCGGCAAGCGCATCGTGTTGCTGCCGGCGCACCTGACCGTGGGCGGCGAAGATACGCAGAAACGCGGGCCAAGCACCTTGGCCGGCGTGACCTTCATCGAGGAGCAGATCAGTGGCCTGACCCTGCTCTACCTGCCCGACAGCCCCGATGATCAACTTCTGCGCGAGTACGCCAGCCTCGAAGAAGCGCGCAAATCCTTGTTCAACCTGTGCCTGCACACACGAATGGTCAGTTACCTGGCCGACCGCGCCCTGACCGGCGAAAACGCCCGGCACGTCAGCCGGATCAATGAGGCATTGCTGAAGAATTTCGATGCCCTGATTGGCATCGGTACACCTTGGCCGGCGACCACCTCACTGGCGGCGCACTTGCTCAATGTGCACATGGGCAGGTTACTGGAAGCTCATCGCGCTACATCACGCTCCAACGACGCCTTGTTGCTGGAGCGTGTCGCGTTGCACTCAGGAGCGATGTTCAATTATCTGAAAATGGCCGTGGGCATGTTGCCGTTCGTGGGCTCCGCCGTGGCGTTGTACGACGCCTGGAGTAGCGCCAACCTGGCGGTGGCGGCATTCCTGCGCGGACAGGTCGGTCATGGTTTGGCCGAAATTGAGGCAGTGCTGCTGTCGTTGATTGACGCGGCAATGGACGTGCTGCCCGGCACCGCGGCGACGCCGAGTGTTGCCCGCGCCGCCACTCGAAATCGCCATTTGCACAGCGTGACGAACAGCGCGGGCGCCTTGCACATGGCCACGCAACGACAAGCCCGGCATACCCTGGAGCGCTTCAGGGGCTACGAGTACGAACACCAGATTTCTCTGGCCGGCCTGCAACCAGGGGGCCACGGTGTCTATCGCAATGTCTATCGACACGCCGACGGCGATTTCATGATCAGCCACGGGCGTATCTACCGCATCGAACTGAGCAGCAATCCACAGCGCTGGCGCTTGCACGGCACGTGGGCCCGCCCCTACAAACAGCCCATCGCCCTCGACGAGGCGGGGAACTGGAATACTCATTACGCGGTGTACGGCACCGTAATCGAGGGCGGTGGTGCCGGTGGCGGTGCGGTGCTCGGCCACATGGCTGACGGGCTGGACCCGCTGTGGCCGGCCGCCATTCGCCGCTGGTTGCCACGCTGGTGGGCCGATCGCGCCTTGCGTCGTCAACTGACCCTGACCAATACCGCCGACGCCTACACCCGGCGACTCGATACCCAGACCCGCGCCACCAACACCTTGCTGAACGACTACTTCGATGCCCCGCCTGATGCGCAGCGACCGGCGCGAACCCAGGTCGACCTCGCCAGCGCGAACGATATCGAGCTCGCACAAAACCAATACCTGAACCTGGAAGAACTGATGCAGTACAGCCATGGCCGAAAACGCGCCATGATCGAAGACATTCAAAGTCGCTGCGCCTGGATTATCGTCGACCGCTCGATTCGCAGAGTGGTTTTGGCCAAGGAGCGTTTGGTCGAGCACTTGAACCGCATCGATCAGCTCATTGCGCGTTCCGACATGACGCCGCTCACCGATACCGCCACACACATCCAGCTGATGGCGCAGCGCAAGGAAGTACGCAAAGACTTCCTCAAGGAGTTTGACCACCTTCACGACCACGTCGAGGACGCCCACCGCTGGAACCGTCGAATCACTAACCGCACGCAAAAGTCGATGATCAAAGAAGACATCGAGACCCTAAGCGACAAATTCAGCGACGCCAATCACTACTACCTGAAATCGGCGCATGTGCTGGAAATCATCACTCACTATGAAGCCGTCACCGATCTGTCCTGGGTTTACTTTCATGTGCAACTCAAAGAGACGCGCAACAAGGTCGGACGCGCCCTGCTCACCCAGCATCAACTCCCGGAAGTACGTGCCAGCTTCAGCCAACGCAACAAAGTGCTCGAAGACTGCCTGGCCACTTATGCCGAGTTCCGCCGCCAGCTCAGCGCGTGGGCGCTCGGCTATCCGCAGCATCTGGATCTGCCCGAGGTTGCGGTGTTCCTGGACAACCTGGAGAAGGTCGAAGAATTCGCCCGCCATGCAATCAAGCATCGACCGTCCCACGCACCGAACGAGGGACGCAGCGGCAAGCAGCTCTTTGAAACCGAGGACAATCAGTTACTGATCGGGGTCGCCAGCACTGACGCCGTCACCCAACAAAAGCGTTTCACCCTTGAAGGTGTCGACGGCCATACGGAAACCTGGCTACCTCGTACCAGTGGCAAATATCACCTGAGTGAACCCGTGGTCAGCGCTCAACCTCAGTTGCCGATGGATGTCGGCCCCCTGTTGATCGAAGCTCGAAAAAGGCTCGGCGCGACAGATGCCTACAGAGCCCAGGTTCAAGGCTATGCGCGGCGCAACATGCTGCCGGTCGACCTTGAACACATGATGAGCAACGAGGCGGCGGAACTGAACATGCGTGCCCAGGCCATCGAACGGCTGTCACCCACCGAGACGGTCGCCATGCAATTGCGCAATCGCGCGGATGAGTTGGCTCGCACTGGACGCACGCTGCGAATCGATCAATCGATGAACAGCAAAACCCCGACCGAGGGTTATCTGGACTATTTGCTGGAACAACAGGTTGTGGATATCCGCAAGGAAGGCGTCCTGCGGGATCTGGGTAAACGCCCGGACGGACGCAGGGATTTTTTGCAGGAGTACGAGGTACGCGATCTACGCGGTGAAACGGCGCAAACCTTGTGGTACGCGCACTTTCACTACACCTCCGCGAAGCCTGCGTTCAACGAGTTCGCCAAGGGTCATTTGAAGTTGCCGGAACAACGCAACCTCGGCCTGCAATGGCAACAGGCTGTTGCCGCGAGCGGAGCGCCGGTTGAAGCGATATGGCGCGGCGACATCGGCAAGCCGCTGGGGACCAAACACTTCTCAGATCTCTGAAAAACGAAAAAAACTGTAGGAGCGAGCTCGCTCGCGATGGACTTCAACGATGACGCGCTCATTCCGGATGAACGCGTCGCCCTCGGGTCCATCGCGAGCAGGCTCGCTCCTACAGGGGGCCGTGATCAGGCCAGTTGACTGCGCAACTGCCGCGCCGCCGCCACCATGTTCACCAGCGCCGCTTCGGTCTCCGGCCAGGCGCGGGTTTTCAAGCCGCAGTCGGGATTGACCCACAGGCGCTCAGCCGGGATGCGCTGTACGGCCTTGGCCATCAACTTGACCATCTCGGCCGTGTCCGGCACCCGTGGCGAGTGGATGTCGTAGACGCCCGGGCCGATATCGTTCGGGTAGTCGAACGCTTTGAAGGCTTCCAGCAATTCCATGTCCGAACGCGAGGTTTCGATGGTGATCACATCGGCATCCATCGCCGCGATGGCTTCGATCACGTCGTTGAACTCGCTGTAGCACATGTGGGTGTGAATCTGCGTTTCGTCTCGCACACCGCTGGCGCTCAGGCGGAACGCTTCCACCGCCCAATCCAGATATTCCTGCCATTGCGCCCGGCGCAGCGGCAAGCCTTCGCGAAACGCCGCTTCGTCGATCTGCACGATTTTGATACCGGCGGCTTCCAGGTCCACCACTTCGTCACGCAGGGCCAGGGCCAGTTGCTGCGCCTGGACTTTGCGCGACACGTCTTCACGTGGGAACGACCACATCAGCATGGTCACGGGACCGGTGAGCATGCCTTTCATGACCTTGTCGGTCTGGTTCTGGGCATAAGTGATCCAGTCGACGGTCATCGCTTTCGGACGGCTCAGGTCACCGTAAATAACCGCCGGTTTCACGCAACGGGAACCGTAGCTTTGAACCCAACCAAAACGGGTGAACAGGTAGCCGTCCAGTTGCTCGGCGAAGTACTCGACCATGTCGTTGCGCTCGGCTTCACCGTGCACCAGCACGTCGAGGCCCAGGCGTTCCTGGACCTGCACGGCGTGACGAATTTCATGGTGCATGGCGTCGGTGTAGTCGTTCGCCGACAGCTTGCCTTGCTTGTACGCCTGACGCGCCAGACGGATCGAACCGGTCTGCGGGAACGAGCCGATGGTGGTGGTCGGGAAAGCCGGCAATTTGAGACGTGCGCGCTGTTGTTCGATGCGTTTGGCAAACGGTGACTGACGCTGGCTGTCCGCCGCGCCGATGGCATTGATCCGGGCTTGAACCTCAGCCTTGTGAATACGCGGCGACTCGGCACGGCTGGCGGTAATGGCGCGGCTTTGCGCCAAGGCTGTTTGCACTTTTGGCGCTTGCGGGTCGTTCAGCGCATCGCGCAGCACGGCGATTTCGCCACACTTTTGCACGGCGAACGCCAGCCAGCTTTTCAGTTCCGGGTCGAGTTTGTCTTCGCGCTCCAGGTCCACCGGGCTGTGCAACAGTGAGCAGGAACTGCTGACCCACAGATTGTCGCCAAAGCGCTCCTGGGCAAATTGCAGTTGTGCCAGCACCGGCTCCAGTTCGCAGCGCCAGACGTTGCGACCGTTGACCAGGCCCACCGAAAGAATCTTGTAGATCGGCAGGCGATCGAGCACGTGCAGCAATTGATCCGGCGCACGCACCGCGTCGATGTGCAGACCTTGCACCGGCAGGCCGACGGCCAGGCCGAGGTTGTCTTGCAGGCCGCTGAAGTAGGTCGCCAGCAGTTTTTTCAGCGGCGAATATTGAAGGATGTGGTAAGCGCGTTCGAAGGCGTTTTTCCATTCCTGCGGCAGGTCGAGGGTCAGGATCGGTTCGTCGATCTGCACCCACTCCACGCCCTGTGCAGCGAGACGACCGAGGATTTCGCCGTAGATTGGCAGCAGGCGTTCCAGCAGATCGAGCTTGTCGAAGTCGTTGCCATTGCCCTTTGATTTGCCCTTGCCCAGCCACAGGTAAGTTAAAGGGCCGATGATCACCGGTTTGATGGTGTGACCCAAAGCCTTGGCTTCTTCGACTTCGTCGAACAGCTGTTCCCAGCTCAACTTGAATTGCTGGTCAGCGGTGAATTCCGGGACCAGATAGTGGTAGTTGGTGTCGAACCACTTGGTCAGTTCCTGGGCGTATTGCGCTGTGCCATGCTCGCCGCCGCAGCAGGTAGCAGTGGCGCCACGGGCCATGGCGAACAGGGTGTCGAGGGTCGGCAGGCCGCGCTCGTCCTTAGTGCTGTCGAAACGCTCGGGGACTACACCGAATGCCAGGGAATGGGTCAGCACCTGGTCGTACCAGGCGAAGTCGCCGACAGGCAGCAAGTCGATGCCGGCGTCTTTCTGCAATTGCCAGTGGGTGGCGCGCAGTTGGCGGCCGACGCTTTTCAGCGCGTCCTGATCGAGATCGCCCTTCCAGTAGGCTTCGAGGGCTTTTTTCAGTTCGCGGTCGGCGCCGATGCGCGGGAAACCTAAAGTGTGGGCCACGGCCATGTCGAATGTGCTCCTGTATAAAAGATGGCGCTATTGTCGACAGCCAACCCAACATGAGACAAACTCAACCTTTTCGTGTTGATCACAAGTTTTCCTCATGGAGCCCTCCGGTGCTTGAAATCCGTCACCTCAAGACCCTCCACGCCTTGCGCGAAGCCGATAGCCTGGTGGACGCGGCCGACCGCCTGCACCTGACCCAATCGGCGCTGTCCCACCAGTTCAAGGAACTGGAAGAGCGCATGGGCATGCCGCTGTTCGTGCGCAAGACCAAACCGGTGCGTTTCACCAGCGCCGGTTTGCGCCTGCTGCAACTGGCTGATGCCACCCTGCCGTTGCTGCGCGCTGCCGAACGTGACATCAGTCGACTGGCCGGCGGCACTGCCGGGCGCCTGCACATGGCCATCGAATGCCACAGTTGTTTCCAGTGGCTGATGCCGACCATTGACCAGTTCCGCGATGCCTGGCCGGAAGTCGAACTGGACCTGGCGTCGGGCTTCTCCTTCGCCCCGTTGCCGGCGCTGGCCCGTGGCGATCTGGATCTGGTGGTGACGTCCGATCCGGTGGACCTGGTGGGCATTACGTATGTGCCGCTGTTCACCTACGAAGCAATGCTCGCCGTGGCCAACCAGCACAAACTCGCGAGCAAGGCCTACATCGTTCCGGAAGACCTGCTCACGGAAACCTTGATCACCTATCCGGTGGAAAGGGATCGTCTGGACATCTTCACGCGCTTCCTGGAACCCGCCGACGTCGAGCCGGCCCAGGTCCGCACTTCGGAACTGACGGTGATGATGATGCAACTGGTGGCCAGCGGACGCGGCGTGTGCGGCATGCCCCACTGGGCGCTGCATGAATACAGTTCGCGGGGTTACGTGAAGGCCAAGCGCTTGGGCGAGAAAGGTCTGTTTGCGACGTTGTACGCGGGGATTCGCGCTGACATGCTGGATGCGCCGTACATGCGCGATTTTCTGCTGACGGCGAAGGACACGTCGTTTTCGACGTTGGATGGGGTCAGTGCGGTTCGCTAGCAACATGCGGGGACTGGTTCTCAACCTTTAGAAGATCGCAGCCTTCGGCAGCTCCTACAGGGGCACGCA
>NZ_JBSVXD010000135.1:0-15688 GCF_054070755.1 Pseudomonas sp. SDO5591_S426
ATGCGGCCCCATGTAGGAGCTGCCGAAGGCTGCGATCTTTTGACTTTTCTCCAGACGAAAAAAAGCCCGCAGTGTGAGCGGGCGAAAGACCAAAGAAGCTATATGCGCAGTCGCTTCCAGGTGGTGGCAGCTGCTTGGGGGATCAGCTGCCGCGGTACGTGGAGTAGCTGTAAGGCGAGATCAGCAGCGGTACATGGTAGTGATCCTGTTCGGCGGAGATGCCAAAACGCAGCACCACCACATCCAGGAACGCCGGTTCCGGCAGCTGAACGCCACGGGCGCGGTAGTAATCGCCCGCATGGAACTGAACCTGATAGACCCCGGTGCGGTAGTCATCGCCTTGCAGCAACGGTGCATCGACACGGCCATCGCTGTTGGTTATCGCGCTGGCGACCAATTCCAGGTGCGAACCTTCAACGCGGTACAACTCGACCTTGATCGAGCTGCCCGGGCAACCGTGTGCAGCGTCCAAAACGTGTGTAGTCAAACGTCCCATTGATTCTGCGCGCCTGCCTGCGTGGAAGCAGTCAGACCTCGCGCCTCCCGAAGTCAGTTGAAAAGGAGACCGCACCGATTCGGAGCACGAAAAGCTGCGGCGAGTGACTGATTAAGACATTTTTCAAAAAAATTGTACACAATAAAAACGACATTTTTGCCACCACTGGCGCCATCCGTGGATTTACCGCTGACTAACAGCCAAAGCGCACCGTTGCTGAACCCCGCAATCATTAACTGACCAATCAGGCAGATTTCTTGCAGGCTGATCCCAATAGCACGAAAAGATGACCGTTAACGAAAAATGCAAAAAATCAGGCTTACAAAGTGAATATAAAGTTGTATACAATCAGCCCATCGCTGTGACGCCAGCCAAGGCGTATCACACAAACTGTCATCACGAATAAGAAGGAAGACTGCAGTGAGCGCTGACTACCCTCGCGACCTGATCGGTTACGGCAGTAACCCTCCGCACCCACACTGGCCGGGCAATGCCCGCATCGCCCTGTCGTTCGTACTCAATTACGAAGAAGGTGGCGAGCGCAATATCCTGCACGGCGACAAAGAGTCCGAAGCCTTCCTCTCGGAAATGGTGTCCGCCCAGCCGCTGCAAGGCGCGCGCAACATGAGCATGGAATCCCTTTACGAGTATGGCAGCCGTGCCGGCGTCTGGCGGATTCTGAAACTGTTCAAGGAATTCGACATTCCACTGACCATCTTCGCCGTGGCCATGGCCGCCCAGCGCCACCCGGATGTGATCCGCGCCATGGTCGATGCCGGCCACGAGATCTGCAGCCACGGCTACCGCTGGATCGACTACCAGTACATGGACGAGAACCAGGAACGCGAGCACATGCTCGAAGCGATCCGCATCCTCACCGAAATCACCGGCGAGCGCCCACTGGGCTGGTACACCGGCCGCACCGGCCCGAACACCCGTCGCCTGGTGATGGAAGAAGGCGGTTTCCTCTACGACTGCGACACCTACGACGATGACCTGCCCTACTGGGAACCGAACAACCCGACCGGCAAGCCGCACCTGGTGATCCCGTACACGCTGGACACCAACGACATGCGTTTCACCCAGGTTCAGGGTTTCAACAAGGGCGACGATTTCTTCGAATACCTCAAAGACGCGTTCGACGTGCTCTACGCGGAAGGCGCCGACGCACCGAAAATGCTGTCGATCGGCCTGCACTGCCGCCTGATCGGCCGTCCGGCGCGTCTGGCTTCGCTCAAGCGCTTTATCGAATACGCTAAAAGTCATGAACAGGTGTGGTTCAGCCGTCGTGTCGACATCGCGCGTCACTGGCAAGAAACCCACCCGTACACAGGGGCTGCCAAATGAGCACCTTTCAAACCGTCAAACCTTCGAGCCTGAGCCGCGACGCCTTTGTCGCCGCTTTCGCCGACATCTACGAACATTCGCCATGGGTGGCCGAGAAGGCCTTCGACCTGGGTCAGGACGCTTCGATCGACGAGATCGAAACCCTGCACCAGCGCATGAGCGACATCCTGTTGAGCGCCGATCACGCAAGCCAGCTTGCCCTGATCAACGCTCACCCGGACCTGGCAGGCCGTGCGGCCGTCCAGGGCCAACTGACCGAAGCCAGCACTAATGAACAGGCTGGCGCCGGTATTCACCAATGCACGGCCGAAGAGTTCCAACGCTTCACCGAGCTGAACGACGCCTACAAAGCCAAGTTCAAGTTTCCCTTCATCATGGCGGTAAAAGGCAGCAACCGGCATCAGATCCTCGCAGCGTTCGAAACGCGCATCCACAACTCGGTCGACACCGAATTCAAATGCGCGCTGGCGGAGATCAACAAGATCGCCCTGTTCCGATTACTGACCCTATAGCAAGCCTGGCCCGAGTGGATTCAAGAACGCCGAATTTACCCAGGGCCTCGCAAGCATCCCAAGCCACTTATTTAAAGGCAGACAAGAAGAATGAAAGCTTACGCCGTACCTTTCGAGAAGTTCGTCAACCTGGCCGACGCCCGCCTGGGCACCAAAATCATCTCGGTCACCGATGACTGGTTCGCAGACGCCAATCGTCTGTTCCAACCGACCCCGGCCGTATGGAAGGAGGGCGTGTTCGATGACAACGGCAAGTGGATGGACGGCTGGGAGTCGCGCCGCAAGCGCTTCGAAGGCTACGACAGCGCTGTGATCCGCCTGGGTGTACCGGGTTCGATCAAGGGCGTCGACATCGACACTTCATTCTTCACCGGTAACTTCCCGCCATCGGCGTCCCTGGAAGCCTGCTTCCTGGCTGAAGGCGAGCCGAACGAAAACACCCAGTGGACTGAAGTGCTGTCCGCCGTCGAGCTGCAAGGCAACAGCCACCACTACCACGAAATCAGCAACGACCAGGCGTTCAGCCACCTGCGTTTCAACATCTACCCGGACGGCGGTGTTGCCCGTCTGCGCGTGTACGGCATTCCGCACCGCGACTGGTCGGCTGTTGGCGACAACGAGCAAGTTGACCTGGCTTCCGCCCTGAACGGTGGCCGCGCCCTCGCCTGCTCCGACGAACACTTCGGTCGCATGAGCAACATCCTCAACCCGGGCCGTGGCATCAACATGGGCGACGGCTGGGAAACCGCGCGTCGTCGTACGCCGGGCAATGACTGGGTCATCGTCGCACTGGGTCACCCGGGCGAGATCGAGAAAATCATCGTCGACACCCTGCACTTCAAAGGCAACTACCCGGACACTTGCTCGATCCAGGGCGCGTTCGTGAAGGGCGGCACCGACAGCCAGATCGAAACCCAATCGCTGTTCTGGCGCGAACTGCTGCCAAGCCAGAAGCTGGAAATGCATGCCGAGCACACCTTCGCCGAGCAGATCAAGGCACTGGGCCCGATCACCCACATCCGCCTGAACGTGTTCCCGGATGGTGGTGTGAGCCGCCTGCGCGTTTTGGGCAAGGTCGCGAAGTAATGCTGAGTCTGTAGGAGCTGCCGCAGGCTGCGATCTTTTGATCTTAAAAACAAAGTCAAAAGATCGCAGGCTTCGCCAGCTGCTACAGGGATCGCGCAAGACGCACTGACAAGTTCAACAACACAGAATTCGGAAAACAACAGCATGCGCACACTGACGATTGAACCGCTGACCAAAGAAGCCTTCGCCCCTTTCGGTGACGTCATCGAAACCGACGGCAGCGATCACTTCATGATCAACAACGGTTCGACCATGCGCTTCCATAAACTGGCTGTGGTCGAAACCGCAAAGCCAGAGGACAACGCGATCATCAGCATTTTCCGCGCCGACGCGCAGGACATGCCGCTGACCGTCAGCATGCTGGAGCGTCACCCGCTGGGCAGCCAGGCTTTCATACCGCTGCTCGGCAACCCCTTTCTGATCGTGGTCGCGCCAATTGGCGATGAACCTGTATCAGGCTTGGTCCGCGCCTTCGTCACCAACGGCAGGCAGGGCATTAATTACCATCGCGGCGTTTGGCACCACCCGGTGCTGACGATCGAAAAGCGGGATGACTTCCTGGTGGTTGATCGCAGTGGCACAGGCAATAACTGCGATGAGCATTTTTTCAAAGAGGATGAGCGTTTGATCCTCGCCCCCCACCAATAAGAGAAGGTCTGATCACTCGACAACAGAGTGACAGGCGAGAGGTAAAGACTGTGGAAGCACATCTGTTGGAATGGCTGAACCTGAGCGTGCGCTGGGTTCATATGATTACTGGTGTGGCCTGGATCGGCGCATCGTTCTACTTCGTCTGGCTGGAAAACAACCTCAATCGGGTCAACCCGAAAAGCGGTCTGGCCGGCGATTTGTGGGCGATCCACGGCGGCGGTATCTACCACCTGGAAAAATACAAACTGGCTCCACCGACCATGCCGGACAACCTGCACTGGTTCAAATGGGAAGCCTACTTCACCTGGATGTCGGGTATCGCGCTGCTGTGCGTGGTGTTCTACTCCAACCCGACGCTCTATCTGCTGGCTCCGGGCAGCACCCTGAGCGGCCCTGAAGGCGTACTGCTGGGCATCGGCTCGCTGTTTGTCGGCTGGTTCATCTACTCCTTCCTCTGCGACTCGGCCCTGGGCAAACGCCCTGCCCTGCTTGGCGCCATCCTGTTCGTTCTGATCATCGCCGCAGCCTACGGCTTCAGCAAAGTGTTCAGCGGTCGTGGTGCGTATCTGCACGTCGGCGCGATCATCGGCACCATCATGGTCGGCAACGTGTTCCGCATCATCATGCCGGCGCAACGCGCACTGGTTGCGGCGATCGCCGAGAACCGCACGCCTGATCCGGCGCTGCCAGCCAAAGGCTTGCTGCGTTCGCGTCACAACAACTACTTCACCTTGCCCGTGCTGTTCATCATGATCAGCAACCACTTCCCGAGCACCTACGGCAGCCAGTACAACTGGTTGATCCTGGCCGGGATCGCGGTGCTGGCAGTGTTGGTGCGTCACTACTTCAACACCCGTCACGACAGCCACAAATTTGCCTGGACCCTGCCCGTGGCAGCGGTGGGCATGATTTGCCTGGCTTATGTGTCCGGTCCGAAGCCGATGTCCAGCGCCCCAGAAGTGGCCAAGGCCCCTGCTACCATCGAGTACCAGCCACTGCCGGAAACTGCAGTGGGTGGTGGTTTGAAACCGGCTGAAGCCAAACCTGCAGAAGCGCCTGCTGCCGCTCCGGCGCAAGCGTCCAACGCCAGTCCTGGCTTCGACAAGGTGCACAGCGTGATTCAGGAACGTTGCTCGGTCTGCCATTCGGCCAAACCGACCAGCCCTCTGTTCAGCGCGGCGCCGGCCGGTGTGATGTTCGACACTCCCGAGCAGATTCGCCAGAACGCTGCGCGCATCCAGGCTCAAGCCGTCGCCAGCCAGATCATGCCACTGGGCAACATCACGCAGATGACCCAGCAGGAACGTGACCTGATCGGTGCCTGGATTGCTCAGGGAGCGCCGACCAACTAATCGTTGAACAGCATCGCGGGCAAGCCCGCTCCCACAAGGATCACCTGAATCCTGTGGGAGCTGGCTTGCCTGCGATTGGCCGCGCCGCGGTCATCCTGATGCACAAAATCACAAGAATAAAAAAGATCCGAGGTGTTGCATGTCCGAGCTCTCCAAAGCGCGCATCCCCGACGCACCCGCCATTCAGCGTTTACCCCTTTTGCAACTGATCCTGGTCGGTTTGCAACATGTTCTGCTGATGTACGGCGGCGCCATCGCGGTGCCGCTGATCATCGGACAGGCCGCTGGCCTGAGTCGTGAAGAAATCGCCTTCCTGATCAACGCCGACCTGCTGGTCGCCGGCATCGCCACTATCGTTCAATCGCTGGGCATCGGCCCCATGGGCATCCGTATGCCGGTGATGATGGGCGCCAGTTTCGCCGCTGTCGGCAGCATGGTCGCCATGGCCGGCATGCCCGGTATCGGTCTGCAAGGGATCTTCGGCGCGACCATCGCCGCCGGGTTCTTCGGCATGCTCATCGCGCCGTTCATGTCCAAGGTCGTACGCTTCTTCCCGCCGCTGGTGACCGGCACGGTCATCACCTCGATCGGTTTATCGCTGTTCCCCGTGGCCGTGAACTGGGCCGGCGGCGGTGCTGGCGCCACTCAATTCGGTTCACCGATTTACCTGACTATCGCCGCGCTGGTGCTGGGCACCATCCTGTTGGTGCATCGCTTCATGCGTGGTTTCTGGGTCAACATTTCCGTGCTGATCGGCATGTGCCTGGGCTACGTGCTCTGCGGCGTGCTCGGCATGGTCGACCTCAGCGGCATGGCCCAAGCGCCATGGCTGCAATTCGTTACCCCGCTGCATTTCGGCATGCCGAAATTCGAACTCGCACCGATCCTGTCGATGTGCCTTGTCGTGGTGATCATTTTCGTCGAGTCCACCGGGATGTTCCTCGCGCTGGGCAAGATCACCGGCCAGGAAGTCTGCCCACGCATGCTGCGTCGCGGCTTGCTGTGTGATGCCGGCGCTTCGTTCTTTGCGGGTTTCTTCAACACCTTCACCCACTCCTCTTTCGCGCAGAACATAGGCCTGGTGCAAATGACCGGCGTGCGTTGCCGCTCGGTGACCATCGTCGCCGGCGGTTTGCTGATTGTCCTGAGCCTGCTGCCGAAAGCCGCATTCCTCGTGGCGTCGATTCCGCCAGCGGTACTCGGTGGTGCCGCGATTGCAATGTTCGGCATGGTCGCCGCCACCGGGATCAAGATTCTCCAGGAGGCCGACATCGGTGACCGTCGCAACCAGTTGCTGGTGGCGGTGAGCATCGGCATGGGCCTGATCCCGGTGGTGCGTCCGGAGTTTTTCGCCCACCTGCCCCTGTGGATGAGCCCGATCACCCACAGCGGTATCGCCATGGCCACCCTCAGTGCGCTGACGCTGAACTTGCTGTTCAACATTCTTGGCGGCGCCGAACGCGCGGCGATCAACGACTGTCACGCTAACTCGCATTAACAAAGCAACCACAGAACCTGTGGGACCGAGCCTGCTCGCTCCCACAGGGTTGGCAACTCTGCGCCTGAAAAATAAAAACAAGAGGGAGCAACAGATGATTCGGACACAAACCAACTTGCTGTTGAGTGGTGGCCTGCTGGCCGCGAGTCAGGCCATGGCCGGCGATCTACTGCTGTGGCAGACCAACAGCTTGAGCTATCTGTACGGCAAGGATTTCGCGGTCAACCCGTCGATCCAGCAGACAATCACCTTCGAACATGCCGACCGCTGGAAGTACGGCGATAACTTCATGTTCATCGACAGCACTTACTACAACGGCGAGAAAGACCGCAACAAAGGCGTCCACGCTTATTACGGCGAGTTCAGCCCGCGCCTCTCCCTCGGCAAGATCCTCGACCGCCGTTTCGAATTCGGCCCGATCAAGGACGTGCTGCTGGCCATGACCTACGAGAACGGCGAAGACGACACCGAGGCTTACCTGATCGGCCCCGGCTTCGACCTCGCGATCCCGGGCTTCAACTTTTTCACCTTGAACTTCTATAACCGCCGGACCGAAGGTTCGCGCCCCGGCGACGATGTCTGGCAGATCACACCGGCCTGGTCGTACACCATTCCAGTGGGCAATTCGAGCGTGTTGATCGATGGCTACATCGACTGGGTCGTGGACAACGACCAGAACTCGCACGGCACCTACCACGCCAACCTGCACTTCAACCCGCAGATCAAATACGACCTGGGCAAAGCCCTCGGCTGGCGGGAGAAACAGGTATATGTCGGCGCCGAATACAGCTACTGGAAAGACAAGTACGGCATCGAAAACAACGGCAACCTCGACACCAACGAAAACACCACCAGCCTGCTGGTGAAGGTGCATTTCTAAGATGACCCGCAACCGTGCCCCAAACCTGTCGTCGGTGCGCTGTTGCGGGGCACTTGAGACCTGGCCAAGGAGTCAGTATTCTCCGCGGCCGCCTGAATCCGCTTTAAAAAAAAGCCCGGATTTAATTCCTGACCAGAAAGCCAACTTATCCCGGCTCTGGACGGTCCCCAGGCCTTCCCGAATGACTCTCAATCGACTGTTTTTGAGCAGCCGAGCGGGAGTTTTTTTGCTTTGTGAAAGCCTTGGCGCAGCTCTTGCTAACAGCACTAAAGCTGACCGATTGGATGAATATTTTCCGCTTCAGAAAAAGGCGCCATACCAGAGCGTCGACCTTAAAAAAAAACGTGAAACCACTACTTTTTGGGAGCAACCGAATGAAACGTACGTGCACTAGCCTGATGCTGGCGGGATCATTGCTGGCTGGGGGTCAGGCCATGGCCGGCGACCTGCTGCAATGGCAGAACAACAGCCTGACCTACCTGTATGGCAAGGACTTCCAGGTCAACCCGCGCATCCAGCAGACGGTGACCTTTGAACACGCTGACGGCTGGAAATACGGCGACAACTTCTTCTTCATCGACAAGATTTTCTACAACGGCAAGGAAGACGCCTTCGCAGGCAAGAACACCCACTACGGTGAATTCAGCCCACGCCTGTCGTTCAACAAGATCTTCGACCAGAAGTTCGAGCTAGGCCCGATCAAAGACGTGCTGCTGGCCATGACGTACGAGTTCGGTGAAGACGATACCGAGTCCTACCTGATCGGTCCTGGTTTCGACCTGGCCATCCCGGGCTTCGACTACTTCCAGTTGAACTTCTACAACCGTCACACCGAAGGCGACCGTCCGGGCGACAATATCTGGCAGGTCACGCCGGTCTGGTCCTACACCATTCCGGTCGGCGATTCGAACATCCTGATCGATGGTTTCATGGACTGGGTGGTCGACAACGACGTCAACAAAAAAGGCGAATACCACGCCAACCTGCACTTCAATCCGCAGATCAAGTACGACTTGGGCAAAGCGCTGAACCTGGGCGAGAAGCAGTTGTACGTCGGTGTCGAGTATGACTACTGGAAGAACAAGTACGGTATCGAAGACAGCCAGGGCTTCAAGACCGATCAGAGCGTGACCAGCTTCCTGGTCAAGGTTCACTTCTGATTTAACATCAAAAGATCGCAGGCTTCGCCAGCTCCTACATTGGAATGCGTTCCCTCTGTAGGAGCTGCCGAAGGCTGCGATCTTTGTTTTATGGCAGCCCCAAAAACCGGCACAACTCATCCTTCTTGGCCAGCGCATCCCGCCGCCCCAGATCAATCAATTCGCTGCAATACCCCGCCTCGAACAACAGATAACTCAACACGCCCGCTCCACTGGTCTTGGTCGCCCCCGGCCCACGCAGAAACAGGCGCAACGCCGCCGGCAACTCCTGGCGATGACGCGCGGCAATCTCGTCGATCGGCTGACTCGGTGAAATCACCAAAACCTCAACAGGTGCCACACCCAACGCACGGGTCGGCGTGCCATCGGGCATGAGGTGACTGAACTGATTCAAGCGCTGCAAAAGCTCGATGTCGCTTTCCAGGCTGTCAATGAACGTACTGTTGAGCATGTGCCCGCCGATCTGCGCCAGCGTGGGTTGTTGCCCCGTATAGGCGCGTTGCAGCGGTTGCTCGGGATCGACGCCACGCGGGTTGCCGCTGACGCCCACCACCAGCACCCGACTGGCGCCCAGGTGGAGCGCCGGGCTGATCGGCGCCGATTGGCGTACCGCGCCATCACCGAAATACTCCTCGCCGATTTTCACCGGGGCGAACAGCAGTGGAATCGCCGAACTGGCGAGCAAATGGTCAACGGACAGTTGGGTCGGCACGCCGATCCGCCGATGGCGCAACCAGGCGTCGATGGTGCCGCCGCCCTGGTAGAACGTGACGGCTTGACCGGACTCGTAGCCAAACGCAGTCACCGCCACCGCCTGCAATTGCTTTTGCGCGATGGATTCGGCGATGCCGTTCATGTGCAACTTGTCGTTGAGCAAACGGCGCAGAGGCGAGCTGTTGAGCAGCGCCACCGGAACTTGCGAGCCGAGGCCCAGCAAGCTGTGGCTGACAAAGCGGCTGGCCTGGCGCATTACACCCGGCCAGTCACTGCGTAAAACCATATGGCTGCGAAAGCCCTGCCAGAAGGCAGTCAACCGCTCGATCGCCGCGCGAAAATCCGTCGCCCCGCTGGCCAGGCTGACGGCATTGATCGCCCCGGCCGAAGTGCCGACGATCACCGGAAACGGATTGTCCGCGCCCAATGGCAAAAGCTCGGCAATCGCGGCCAGAACCCCCACCTGATAGGCCGCCCGAGCCCCGCCGCCGGAAAGAATCAACCCTGTAACCGGTTCAGCAGGACTCATCGCAACACTCCATGGTGCTTATAGGGTTCGATTGATCAACCGCGTTTTGCGTACAGCTTGGGCTCGCCCGGTGGACGGCTCTTGAAGCGGCGATGGGCCCAGAGGTATTGCTCCGGACAATCGCGCAACACGCCTTCGATCCACTGGTTGATGCGCAGGCAATCGGCTTCTTCGGTTTCGCCGGGGAAGCCTTCGAGCGGCGCATGGATCACCAGCCGATAACCGCTGCCGTCGGCCAGGCGTTCCTGAGTGAACGGAACCACCAGCGCCTTGCCCAGCCGGGCGAATTTACTGGTGGCGGTGACGGTCGCGGCCTGAATGCCGAACAACGGCACGAAAATACTTTGCTTGGCGCCGTAGTCCTGATCCGGTGCGTACCAGATCGCGCGGCCGGCGCGCAGCAACTTGAGCATGCCGCGAACGTCCTCGCGCTCGATCGCCAGCGAATCAAGATTGTGACGCTCGCGCCCCTGACGCTGGACATAGTCGAACAGCGGATTTTTGTGCTCGCGGTACATGCCGTCGATGGTGTGTTGCTGGCCAAGCAGTGCGGCGCCGATTTCCAGGGTGGTGAAATGCACCGCCATCAGGATCACGCCCTTGCCTTCGCGCTGGGCCTGCTGCAAATGCTCCAGCCCTTCGATATGGGCCAGCTTCGCCAGACGTTCGCGCGACCACCACCAGCTCATCGCCATCTCGAAGAAAGCGATGCCGGTTGACGCGAAGTTTTCCTTGAGCAGGCGCTTGCGCTCGGCAGCGGACTTTTCCGGGAAACACAGCTCCAGATTACGCTTGGCAATGCGCCGTCGGTCGCCCGCCGCGCGATACATCAAGGCCCCGAGCGCGCGACCAAGCCACAGCAATGCCGGATATGGCAACTGCACGATCAGCCACAACAACCCCAAGCCACACCACAGCGGCCAGAAACGTGGAGACAGAAAAGTTTTTTGAAAACGCGGGCGATCCATTCATGCATCCGGAAAGACAATGGCCGCGCATTCTACATCGTTCGACCCGGCTTGCGGCCTGCGGGCGTTCTCGTTATAAGTCTCGGCACTTTTAGTGACAAGTCGTTGTATGCCGACCATGAGCCAAACCGAACTGCTAGACCAAGATCCCGTGTTCCAGCTAAAGGGCAGCATGCTCGCCATTACGGTGCTGGAACTGGCCCGTAACGACCTCGAAGGCCTCGACCGGCAGTTGGCCGCCAAGGTCGCCCAGGCGCCTGGTTTTTTCAGCAACGCGCCGCTGGTACTGGCCCTGGACAAACTTCCGGCCAGTGAAGGCGCGGTGGATTTGCCGGGCCTGATGCGCGTTTGCCGCCAGCATGGCCTGCGCACTCTGGCAATCCGCGCCAGCCGCATCGAAGACATCGCCGCCGCCATCGCAGTCGACCTGCCGGTGTTGCCGCCCTCCGGCGCCCGCGAGCGTGCGCTGGACCTGAATGAAGGCGTGGCTGCGAAAAAACCGGAAAAACCGCCGGAACCGACCATTAAACCGACGAAAATCATCACGTCGCCAGTACGTGGTGGCCAGCAGATTTATGCCCAGGGCAGCGATCTGGTGGTGATCTCCTCGGTCAGTCCGGGGGCGGAACTTCTCGCCGATGGCAACATCCATGTATACGGCCCCATGCGTGGTCGCGTGTTGGCCGGCGTCAAGGGCGACACGAAAGCCAGGATTTTCTGTCAGCAAATGAGCGCTGAACTGGTCTCGATCGCCGGGCATTACAAGGTTTCCGAAGATCTGCGCCGCGACCCTTTATGGGGTTCGGGCGTGCAGGTCAGCCTGTCGGGCGATGTGTTGAACATCATTCGTCTTTAACGGATACTGCCGCATTTTCCAAGCATCTCTAAAACGTAGCGAAAACGGCTCAAACGAAGTAGGAAACAGGCCAAAAGCAGTGTTTACCGGAGGTAAACGCCGCTAAAACCGAATTCCAGCCAAGGCTGTCCGACTGCAGTAGTTTTCAAGAGATGTTTTTCAGGGGCTAAAAGTCCTTTTTCCTTAGGGGTGAAACACCTTGGCCAAGATTCTCGTGGTTACATCCGGCAAGGGTGGTGTGGGTAAGACCACCACCAGCGCCGCTATCGGTACCGGCCTCGCTCTGCGCGGCCACAAAACAGTGATCGTCGACTTCGACGTGGGCTTGCGTAACCTCGACCTGATCATGGGTTGCGAGCGCCGCGTGGTGTATGACTTCGTCAACGTGGTCAACGGCGAAGCCAACCTGCAACAGGCCCTGATCAAAGACAAGCGCCTGGAAAACCTCTACGTGCTGGCCGCCAGCCAGACCCGCGACAAAGACGCGCTGACCGTCGAAGGCGTGGAAAAAGTCCTGATGCAACTCAAGGAAGACTTTGAGTTCGTGGTCTGCGACTCCCCGGCGGGCATCGAGAAAGGCGCCCACCTGGCCATGTACTTCGCTGACGAAGCGATCGTCGTGACCAACCCGGAAGTGTCCTCGGTACGTGACTCCGACCGCATGCTCGGCCTGCTGGCCAGCAAGTCCCGTCGCGCCGAACGCGGTGAAGACCCGATCAAGGAACATCTGCTGATCACCCGCTACCACCCGGAGCGTGTCGAAAAAGGCGAAATGCTTGGCGTCGAAGACGTCAAGGAAATCCTGTCGGTGACCCTGCTCGGCGTGATCCCGGAATCCCAGGCGGTGCTCAAGGCATCCAACCAGGGCGTTCCCGTGATCCTCGACGACCAGAGCGATGCCGGCCAGGCCTACAGCGATACCGTTGACCGCCTGCTGGGCAAAACCGTGGAGCATCGTTTCCTTGATGTACAGAAGAAGGGATTCTTCGAGCGCCTGTTTGGAGGCAACTAAGCAATGAACCTTTTTGACTTCTTTCGTGCCAACAAAAAGCAAAGCACCGCGTCGGTAGCGAAAGAGCGTCTACAGATCATCGTGGCGCACGAACGCGGCCAACGCAGCACCCCGGACTACCTGCCGGCCTTGCAGAAGGAACTGGTCGAGGTGATTCGCAAGTACGTCAATATCGGGTCCGATGACGTGCATGTCGCACTGGAAAGCCAGGGCAGCTGCTCGATTCTGGAACTCAATATCACCCTGCCAGATCGCTGAGTCGATCCGGCTGGAGCCACGGCGGCTCAGGCTTTCCTGCATTTTGCAGGAGCAAGGCTTGCTCGCGATAGCATCACCTCGGTTTATCTGAATACCGAGTTGCCTGAATCGCGAGCAAGCTTTGCTCCCACAGAGAACGGGAGGCCTGAGCCGCCGTTGGCGTTTGTTACGAGGCTGTTTTAATGCCGTTGTCCAATGTCCACATCATTCATCAGGACGCCGCCGTGCTGGTGGTGAACAAACCGACTTTGTTGCTCTCCGTCCCTGGCCGGGCCGATGACAACAAGGACTGCCTGATTACCCGCCTGCAGGAAAACGGTTACCCGGAAGCGCGAATCGTCCATCGGCTGGATTGGGAAACCTCCGGCATCATCCTGCTGGCCCGCGATCCCGATACGCACCGTGAACTGTCTCGGCAATTTCACGACCGCGAAACCGAAAAGGCCTACACCGCACTGTGCTGGGGTCAACCGGAACTCGACAGCGGCAGCATCGACTTGCCGCTGCGCTACGACCCGCCGACCAAGCCTCGCCATGTGGTCGACCATGAATTCGGCAAGAACGCCCTGACCTTCTGGCGTGTGCTGGAGCGTTGCGGCGACTGGTGTCGCGTGGAGCTCACGCCGATCACCGGCCGTTCGCACCAATTGCGCGTACACATGCTCTCCATCGGCCACCCGCTGCTCGGCGACGGGCTCTACGCCCACGAACAAGCCCTGGCCGCCTGGCCGCGCCTGTGCCTGCACGCGAGCATGCTCAGCTTCACGCATCCGCAGACCGGCGAACGCCTGCGCTTCGAGTGCCCGGCCCCGTTCTAAAGCAAAACCCTGTAGGAGCGAGCCTGCTCCGGGCGGCGTTCCGACGATGAGGTCGGCACATCCAATATCGATGTTGACTGACACTCCGCCATCGCGAGCAAGCTCGCTCCCACAGGGATCTCCTCCAGATTCAATTTCGCTGACCAGCCCCGCCATCAGTGCGGCGCCATTTACCAAGCCAATACGTTAAACTGGCCCCACTGCTGTCTGGAGCTACTTATGCGCGAAGAGTTGAACCTAGGCCTGATCGACTTCCTCAAGGCCTCCCCTACCCCGTTCCATGCCACCGCCAGCCTTGTTCAGCGTCTGGAAGCGGCGGGTTATCAACGCCTCGACGAACGCGAGCCATGGCACACCGAAGCCAATGGCCGCTACTACGTCACCCGTAACGACTCTTCGATCGTCGCGATCAAAATGGGTCGCCACTCGCCACTGCACGGCGGCATTCGCCTGGTCGGCGCCCACACCGACAGCCCGTGCCTGCGGGTCAAGCCGCAACCGGAACTGCAACGCCAGGGCTTCTGGCAACTGGGCGTCGAAGTCTACGGCGGCGCGCTACTGGCACCGTGGTTCGACCGCGACCTGTCCCTCGCCGGCCGCGTGACCTTCCGCCGTGACGGCAAGGTCGAGAGCCAGTTGATCGACTTCAAGGCACCGATCGCGATCATCCCGAACCTGGCCATTCACCTCAACCGTGAAGCCAACATGGGCTGGGCGATCAATGCCCAGACCGAATTGCCGCCAGTGCTGGCGCAATTTGCCGGTGACGAGCGTGTGGATTTCCGCGCGGTGATCACCGACCAACTCGCCCGTGAACACGGTCTGAATGCCGACGTGGTGCTCGATTACGAGCTGAGCTTCTACGACACCCAAAGCGCCGCCGTCATCGGTTTGCACGGTGACTTCATCGCCGGCGCGCGCCTGGACAACCTGCTGTCGTGCTACGCCGGCCTGCAAGCGCTGCTGACCGCCGACACCGACGAAACCTGCGTGCTGGTGTGCAACGATCACGAAGAAGTCGGTTCATGCTCGGCCTGCGGCGCCGACGGCCCGATGCTTGAGCAAACGCTGCGTCGCCTGCTGCCTGAAGGTGATGAATTCGTACGCACCATTCAGAAATCCCTGCTGGTTTCCGCCGACAACGCCCACGGCGTGCACCCGAACTACGCGGAAAAGCACGACGCCAACCACGGCCCGAAACTCAATGCCGGCCCGGTGATCAAGGTCAACAGCAACCAGCGCTACGCCACCAACAGCGAAACCGCCGGATTCTTCCGTCACCTGTGCATGGCCGAAGAAGTGCCGGTGCAGAGTTTCGTGGTGCGCAGCGACATGGGCTGCGGCTCGACCATCGGCCCGATCACCGCCAGCCACCTGGGCGTGCGAACCGTGGACATCGGCCTGCCGACGTTCGCCATGCACTCGATCCGCGAACTGTGCGGCAGCCATGACCTGGCGCACCTGGTCAAAGTGCTGAGCGCGTTCTACGCCTGCCACGAGTTGCCGTAACCCCTGTAGGAGCTGCCGCAGGCTGCGATCTTTTGATCTTGT